>JAEZLX010000243.1 GCA_023415035.1 Pseudomonadota bacterium
CTACCCCACCCGACGCTGGCCGCTGACGCACAATGTGCGGTCTTCACGCCGCACCACCATGCCCTCCGCTGACGACCACGACCTGCCCACCCTCGAACCCACACCGCCCGGCCTGTACCGCCATTACAAAGGCGGCTGGTACGAGGTGATCGCCACCGCCCGCTGCAGCGAAACCATGCAGTGCATGACCGTCTACCGCCCCCTGTACGGCGAAGGCGGCCTGTGGGTGCGCCCGGCCGCGATGTTCAACGAAACCGGCCTGTTCGCGGGCCGCCAGCAGTCTCGCTTCTCGCGCCAGGACCCGGCTTCGGTCCTGCTGGCCGACCTGCCCACCGCCCATGCCCTGATCCGCTACCTCAGGAATCGCGCAAGGGAGAGCGGCATCGACCTGGACACAGCCCTTCGTCCACCGCCACCGGAACCCACCGCCTGCTGCGGCCGGGGTTGCAACGGCTGCGTGTGGGAGGGCTTTTACACGGCGATGAACTACTGGCGGGACGATGTCATCGCCTGGCTGACCCAACACCGACCTGCCTGAACTCGCCAGACGGCATCGCAAGTTGCCTACCGTCTGGTCAACAACAACCCACGTTCCTCCAGAAAACGCTGGAATGGTCCGGCCAGCAGCGCCGCACCTTGCGTGTTCAGGTGGTCCCGATCGCGATACATCAGCATCTGATTGCGTACCGGCGAACAGGTGCCGCTTTCATCTGGACACATCGTCCCGAAGGGGCTGAACAGATGGGCATTCGGTTGCCCTTTCAAGGCGCCCCGGATCGCCTGCTCCACCGATTCGGTGCTGCGCAACGCCTTCTCGCGATCAATGCGGCACCGATGCACACCAAAAAAACGGCGCTGACAGATTGTCACGCTGTCAAACAGGAACATGGGCGGCGGCCCCACGACCACCAGGTGCATCTGTTTCGCCTGCAGTTCCTTCGCCAGCGGCAGCAGCTCATTAGCCCACACAGGGAAGTCCGCTGCAATGCCACCGCCGTCTTCACGCTGGAAATACAGCCTCGACACCAGCAGAATATCCCCCGGACGCGCACGCTGAAACATGTCCGCCACGATACGCTGTCTCGGTTCGAAGACCTCCCCTCCAAACGGATATGGACGCCCCGGTGTCTCAATCAGATGAGTACCGACGCCGACCGTGTGGTGCAGCTGATGGATCAGACCCTGCAGGTGCCCCGCATGACTGTCTCCCATCGTCCAGATCGTCGGCAACTCCGGTTCTTTCGGCGCTTCTGTGCACAGGTCGAATGTTGCGTCCCCGTAGGCCCGCTTGTCCCCATCCACCACACACCCCGGGTCGTAGCGATGGCCCTTGACCCGGTGAAACGGGGGCGGCACCGTGATGGTCGAATCAAGAGGAATCATCAAGGACTTGTGATGGGCGGAAAGCAGCAGGACTCCCGCCGAGGCAAGTGCCGACGCCCCCAGCCCCGCCGTCACGACAAAATGGCCCTGGCGATGCCGAAGAGGCGTTTCGATCCAGCTGTATGACAGGTGAGCCAGCAGAAACATGACGACCAGCAGGAACGGTGCCGTCAACAGATCCACGCCGATGGACAAACGCGCGATGACCAGTACCGGCCAATGCCACAGATAAAGCGAGTACGAGATCAACCCGACATAGCGCATCAGGCGGCTGCTCAGCAACCGGTATCCGGGACTGGTCACCGAGGGACCCAGCAGGAGCATGCCGCTGATCGCCACCGCCAGACATGTCGAGAGAACAATCCGCTCTTCCGGCATGAACATGACAGCCAGCAGCGCGACTATCAGCACCATGCTCTTCGCCTCTATCCGTCGCGTCACCCAGACTAGCGGACGGGAATGCCGCAACGCGAACACCAGGCAACCCGCACCGAGTTCCCAGAAACGGGCAGGTGTCATGAAATAGCCGGCCGCCGGGCTTTCGGCAAAGAGCCATGCGAATATCCCGATGGACATCAGGCTCAGCCATCCCATCCAGAGCGTCATCCGCCGGACCGAACCTCTCGAAAGACAGAGCCAGAAAAGCAGCGGGTAGATCAGGTAGAACTGTTCTTCGACACCCAGCGACCACGTGTGCGTGAACGCATTGACTTGCGCGCTCGGCGCGAAATAGTCGATCGCCTGCAGATACAGGTGAACATTGGAAAGTCCGAAAAGCGCGTAAAGCCCTGTCCGCAGACTCTCATGCGGTTCGGGATCGACCACGCAGATAGCAACCCCCGTGACGATGACGCAGGTCAGCAGCGCGGGCAACAGCCGCTTGATGCGGCGCTGGTAGAACGCCAGCAGAAACGTCCCCAGTGTCCTCGGCTCCCGCGATGAAAGGGACGCCGTGATGACAAATCCGGAAATCACGAAAAAGACGTCAACCCCAAGAAAACCGCCCGGCAGCAGCGACTTGTCGATATGGTTGATGATGACGGCGATGACAGCTATCGCCCTCAAACCGTCGATGTGGGGCAAATACCGTACAGGTTTGTCGCCAACGTCCGTCGCCGCGGCGGCCCGGGGCTCCACGGCCCCTTCCTGTATCGATTCGGCTCGGTTTTCCACACAGGTCCCTTTTTGAATTGTCGCGGCAGGGGGTTGTCGTATACCCTTCGTCCGGGAGTTGCGCACCCCTCGGATGCGGCGCCACACCAAGCTGCCCGCCCCCTTGATGTGCTTCCGATCTTAAACACCCCTCAGAACAGCTCCGACTGCCCCCGCAGCGCAGCCGGTCTGAAACGGCTCGCATCGAGCGGCTCCCGCTCTCGGTTGAGGCCGTACCGCGCGCAGGCCTTGTGAAAGCGCTGGCGCAGCAGGTCGGCCCAGATGCCCTGCCCCTTCATGCGGGTGGCGAAGTCGGCGTCGTAATCCTTGCCGCCGCGCATTTCGCGAATGCGCGCCATCACGCGCCCGGCGCGATCGGGATAGTGCTGATCCAGCCATTCACGGAACATGGGCGCCAGCTCCCAGGGCAGGCGCAGCACCTGGTAGAACGCACGCCGCGCGCCCGCCTCGGCGGCCGCCTCGAGCACCCGTTCCATGTCGTCGTTGACGAACGGGATCTGCGGCGAGACGCTGACGCCGACCGGCACCCCCGCCCCGGCCAGCGTGCGGATGATGCGCAGCCGCCGGTGCGGGGCGGCTGCCCGAGGCTCCAGGATGCGCGCCAGCTTCGGATCCAGCGTGGTGATGGTCACATACACCGCCGCCAGCCGCTGCTCGCCCATGGGCGCAAGCAGGTCCAGGTCGCGCTCCACGCCGCTGCCCTTGGTCACGATGGCCAGCGGATGGTGGCATGTGGACAGCACCTCGAGCACCTCGCGGGTCAGGCGCAATTCGCGCTCGACAGGCTGATAGGCGTCCGTTACCGTGCCGATGGAAATCAGCTCGGGCCGGTAGCGGGCAGCCAGCAGTTCCTGGCGCAGCACCTGCGCGATGCCCCGCCTGGCGACGAGGCGCGTCTCGAAATCGATGCCCGGTGAAAGGTTCAGGTAGCTGTGCGTGGGGCGCGCATAACAGTAAATACAGCCGTGCTCGCAGCCCCGGTAGGGATTGAGCCCCTGCGCGAAACCCACGTCGGGCGATTCGTTGCGCGTGATGGCGCTGCAGGCGTCCTCCCAGCTCAGCTCGGTGGCCGGTGGCTGCGCCTCGGCAGCCGACAGCATGGCCAGCTCGGGGCTGCCCCAGCCGTCATCGAACGCGTCGCGCACGTCGCGCTCGAACCGGTGCGGCTGCCGCCACGCGAGGCCCCGGCCCTTGAGGGCCTGCACGGGTATGCGGTACTCGCCCATATCGATATACTGTTTTTATTTACAGTATATCAACCGCAGCGGGAAACCGCTAGAAAGGCAACCCATGAGCAGCACGTTCACCGGACCCGATGGCCTGCCCCGCTGCAGCTGGTGCTCGTCCACCGACAGTTACATGGCCTACCACGACAACGAATGGGGCTACCCCGTGGGAGAAGACCGGCGCCTGTTCGAAAAGCTCTGCCTGGAAGGGTTCCAGTCGGGTCTGAGCTGGCGCACCATCCTCGACAAGCGCGAGAATTTCCGTGCCGCCTTCGCCGGGTTCGACTTCCACCGCGTGGCCACTTTCACCGAGGATGACGTGCTGCGCCTGCTGGGTGATGCCGGCATCGTGCGCCACCGCGGCAAGATCGAGGCGGCCATCCACAACGCGCGCATGGCCACGGAGCTGGCAGCGCAGGAAGGTTCGCTCGCGGCCTTCTTCTGGCGCTACGAGCCTGACCCGGACTCTCGGGTGCCCGGCCAGGTCGTGTCGGAGTCGGACGCCTCGCGCGCGCTGTCCAGGGCGCTGAAGCAGCGCGGCTGGAAGTTCGTGGGTCCGACCACGGTCTACGCCTTCATGCAGGCCATGGGCATGGTCAACGACCACCACCCCGGCTGCGCCTTTCACGCGCGTGTCGAGGAAGCGCGCCGGCAGTTCCGGCGTCCGGGCCAATAGCTGCGCGAGCCAACCGTCAGCCGGCGAAGCCGCCGGCTTCCAGGAAGGCCCGCTCCTCCGGTGTCGTGTCGCGTCCCAGCTGCGGGTTGCGGTGCGGGAAACGGCCGAAGCGCTCGATGATGTCCCGGTGCACGTGCGCATGCCCGATCTGCGAGGGCGCATACCGTTCGTAGAGCGTAACCGACAGGTGCTGGTCGGCCAGGTCTTCCGAATGCGTGAACGGCAGGCAGAAGAACAGCCGCAGCGGCTCGTCCACGTGGGCGGGTGCATCGCGCTCCAGCGCCAGGCGCGCGAAGTGACGCGCCAGCGGGTCGGTCGCGAACATGTGGGCAGAACCCCGGAAGGCATTGCGCGGGAACTGGTCCAGCAGAATCAGCAGCGCCAGCAGACCCTGGGGACTGTCCGCCCAGCCGTCGAGTTCACGCCGCGCGGCGGCGTGGTGCAGGTGCAGGAAGCGCTCGCGGAAGATGACGTCGAAGGCCTCGTCCTTGCGGAACCACAGGTTCTTCTCGCCTGCCTCCCGCCAGAAGCCGATGATGCGATCAATGTCGCTGAGCGAGTGGGCCGCCGCCTCGGTATGAATGGTCTGTTCCATGCCAAGTCTCCTTTCCGGTCGTGCGACCCGCCCAGCATAGCGCTTATTGCAGCCGGATACCCGCATCCTTCACGACACGGCCCCACTTTTCCCGGTCCTCGCGGATCAGGGCGCCCATCTCGGCCGGCGTGCTCGACACGGCGCGGATCGCCAGCGGCGAGAAGCGCTGCTGCACCTCGGGCGATTTCAGCGCCTTTTCAGTCTCGGCCTGGAGCTGGTTGACGATGGACTCGGGCGTGCCGGCTGGCGCCACCAGGCCGAACCACGAGACGATCTTCACAGTGGGCAGGCCCGCCTCGGCGGTCGTGGGCACATCGGGCAGATCGGCCATGCGGGTCGGGCTGGTCACGGCCAGCGCGCGCATCTTGCCCGCGCGGATGTGCGGCAGCACCGCCGGCGGCGTCTCGATGCCACCGGTCACCTGGCCGGAGAGGATGGCCGTGGCCGACTCGGCACCACCCTTGTAGGGAACGTGCAGCGCCTGCACGCCGGCCTCGCGCTTGAACAGTTCGGCCGCCAGGTGCGGCGTGGTGCCGTTGCCCGGCGAACTGAAAGACAGATCGCCCGACTTGCCCTGCGCCACCAGTTCCTTCACCGACCTGGCCGGCACCGAGGCATTGACCGTGACGATCAGCGGCATGTCGCCCACCAGGGACACCGGCGCGAAGTCCTTGACCGGATCGAAGCCCAGCTGCGGGAAGATCCACTCGTTGATCGTGAGGATGCTGCCCGTGGCCAGCAGCAGGGTGTAGCCGTCGGCGGGGGCCTTGGCCACGGCTGCGCTGCCGATGTTGCCACCCGCTCCCGGCCGGTTCTCCACCACGAAGGTGCCGTTCATGGATCTGGACAGCTGCTCGCCCAGCACACGGGCCATCACGTCCACCGGGCCACCCGGCACGAACGGGACGACGATGCGCACCGGCTTGGACGGATAGGCCGGCTGCGCCACGGCGGGAGCCGCGGCGAAAC
>JAEZLX010000017.1 GCA_023415035.1 Pseudomonadota bacterium
GAGGCGGCGAATCGGCACATCCAGCCAGACGCGTCGATCGAACCAGTCTCGATCGCGCACCCGGCGTCGCCGGCGCTCGTGGAGCAGAACACAGTCGCTACCGCAGCGCCCACATCGCGGGCGGTGTCAGGGGTCTTCAGAGAGGGTGAGAAGCAGCGAACCGTCGGCTCGCTCCTGGCATGAATCGACGAGGCGGCCTTCCCAGAAGACCACGCCCAACATAGCATCGCACATGACGGGGAAGAGGAAGGAGATCGGTTTGTTTGGCGACTGCCAATCTACCAACCTCCGAACCGTCAACCACTACTTCCCCCAGATCGCGCGAAGAACCGAAAAAAAGGCGTCGTCCGGCGGCAGGGCGCGCCTGCGGCGCACCCGGACCTGAAGTGTCACGACCTGCGTGGGTCACGACAATCCGCAATTGCGGACAATGGCGCGCATGAGCACCGCACTGAACGAACGACTCCGCACCGATCGCCTGCTGCTGCAGGCCCCCATGGCGGGCGCGCAGGATGCGCGCCTGGCGCTGGCCGTCTGCGCGGCCGGGGGCATCGGCTCCCTGCCCGGCGCCATGCTCGGCCCCGAGGTGCTGGCACAGCAGCTGCAGATCCTCTCCACAGGCACGGACCGGCCCTGGAACGTCAATTTTTTCTGCCATGTGCAGCCCACGCCCGATCCAGCGCGGGAAGCCGACTGGCGCGCGACCCTGGCACCGTACTACGCCGAAGCCGGCCTGAGTCCGGACGCCGCTGGCGGTGCCACCCGCCTGCCCTTCAGCCACGCCATTGCCGACATCGTCGAGCCGTTCCGGCCACCCATCGTGAGCTTCCATTTCGGTCTGCCCGCACCCGACCTGATGGCCCGTGTCAAGTCCTGGGGCAGCGTCGTGCTGTCATCGGCCACCACGGTGGACGAGGCGCGCTGGCTCGAAACGCGGGGCGTGGACGCTGTCATCGCGCAGGGCTTGGAAGCCGGCGGTCACCGCGGCATGTTCCTGACCGACGCCCTCACGACCCAGGCGGGCACCTTCGCGCTCCTGCCGCAGGTCGTGGCCGCCGTGCGGGTGCCGGTGATCGCGGCCGGCGGCATTGCCGATGCGGCCGGTGTCCGCGCGGCCCTGGCCCTGGGAGCCAGCGGCGTCCAGGTGGGCACCGCCTATCTGTGCTGCCCGGAGTCCACCATCAGCGAATTGCATCGCGCCGCGCTGCAAAGCGAGGCCGCCCGCCACACGGCGCTGACCACGCTGTTCTCGGGACGCCCGGCGCGCGGCATCGTCAATCGCGTCATGCGCGAACTGGGCCCGCTGCATCCGGCCGCGCCCGCGTTTCCCCTGGCCACGGCCGCCATCGCACCCTTGCGCGCGCACTGGGAAGAGCGGGGCCGCGCCGACTTCACGCCGCTGTGGTCGGGCCAGAACGCCAGCGCCTGCCGGCCGGCACCCGCAGCCGAGGTGACGCGCTCGCTGCTGGAGGGCTTCAGCCCGCGCTCGTCCTGAGCCAGCGCCGCATCGCCACAGGGTCGTCGAGCCTGCGCAGATCCGCCTCCAGCGTCCCGATCGCCGCCTCCAGCGCCCGGCGCCTGGCGGCCAGATCGGCCTCCAGCGTCGCCGGCTTCGCCACCTGCCCGGGCGGCAACGCAAACAGCCGCGCCAGTTCTTCCTGGCGTGCCGCGCGCCGGCGTTCCAGCGCCGCCACCTGCTGCCGCAACAGCAGGAGAATGGCGGCGCCATCGGAGCCCTGTGCCGGCGCTCCACCCGAGGCCGGCATCACCTCGGCCTGCAGCCGCCACAGGGCCATCAGGTCGCGCTTTTCGTAGGCGGTGTTGGCCTCCCCCATCCGGGCCGTGCGCCATTGCCGGTCCGCCTCTCCGGTCGCCCGGTCCGGGTGCAGCTGGCTGGCCAGCTGCCGGTACAGCCGGCGCAAGGCCTGATCGGCATCCGCCAGACCGGCTGACGGACTTTCCACCGACTGCCGCCGGCGCCGGCGCGCCTCGCGACGCTCGCGCTGCCCGGCCTGGGCCTCGCGGTACCGCGCCTGCGCGGCCGCCCACACCTGCTCGGACGTCGGTGGCTCCGGCCCCAGATCCAGCCTCTCACCGAGTTGGGCCTCCAGCTCGCGGCGCAGGGCCTCTGCGTCGGCACGGCGGCGGCTGGCCCAGTCCAACGGGCTGTGCCGGTCATGCAGCTCGCGCATCCCGGCATCCCCTGCATCGGCCAGCTCGCGCGCCCACTGGCATAGCCGCTCGCGCGCCAGCGCACGCTGGCGCTCGCTCAGGGCCTTGTCGCCCAGCCACGGCTCCAGCCCCAGCACCAGGGCGCGTTGCAGCCGCCGCCACTCCTGCTGCAAGGGGTGCAGCTCGGTGGCACGTGCCTGGCGCTGCGCCTGCTCCAGCTCGTCCAGCGCCTGCAGCTGGCCGCGCAAGCGCTCCAGTCGTGCCATCTGGCGCTGGCACTCGGCGGCCACGTCAGCCGTCCCCCGGGAACTCGGTGCCCGTCCCGGCGCGGATGGCAGCGTGGCGGCATGGCTTTCATCCTCCAAAGGACGGAAGCGCGGATCGTGTTCGGGAGACGGTGGCATGAACTGGACTATATTGCCGCCCACATGGCCAAGGAAAAAACCCTCTTCACCTGCAGCGACTGCGGCGGCGTCAGTCCCCGCTGGCTGGGCAAGTGTCCCCACTGCGGCGCCTGGAACACGCTCGTCGAATCGGTGGCCGAAAGTCCGGCCGCCGCGAAACACCGTTTCGCGGCGCTGGCGCCCAGCAGTGCGGTCGCCACGCTGGCCGACATTGAGGCGTCCGACGTCGAACGCACACCCACCGGCATCGGCGAACTCGACCGCGTGCTCGGCGGCGGCGTGGTCGAGGGCGGTGTGGTGCTCATTGGCGGCGACCCGGGCATCGGCAAGTCGACCCTGCTGCTGCAGGCGCTCGACGCCCTGCAGAAACAGTCGCTCAACACCCTGTACGTGACGGGTGAGGAAAGCGGCGCGCAGGTCGCGCTGCGCTCGCGCAGGCTCGGACTCGATGACTCGCAGGTCAAGGTGCTGGCCGAGATCCAGCTGGAAAAGATCCTGGCCACGCTGCAGGCGCAGCGCCCCGCCATCGCCGTGATCGACTCGATCCAGACGGTCTATTCCGAACAGCTCACCAGCGCGCCCGGCTCGGTGGCCCAGGTGCGCGAGTGCGCGGCCCACCTCACGCGCGCGGCCAAGGCCAGCGGCACGGCCATCGTGCTCGTGGGCCACGTCACCAAGGAAGGAGCGCTGGCCGGCCCGCGCGTGCTCGAGCACATGGTGGACACGGTGCTCTACTTCGAAGGCGACACGCACAGCAGCTTCCGCCTGATCCGCGCGATCAAGAATCGCTTCGGCGCCGTCAACGAGATCGGCGTGTTCGCGATGACGGAAAAGGGCCTCAAGGGGGTGAGCAACCCCAGCGCGATCTTCCTGAGCCAGCACGCCGAGCCCGTGCCCGGCAGCTGCGTGCTCGTCACGCTCGAAGGCACGCGCCCCATGCTGGTGGAAATCCAGGCCCTGGTGGACAGCGGCGGGCCCTCGCCCAGGCGCCTGAGCGTGGGCCTAGAGCGCGACCGCCTGGCCATGCTGCTGGCGGTGCTGCACCGCCACGCCGGCGTGGCCTGCTTCGATCAGGACGTGTTCGTCAACGCCGTCGGTGGCGTGCGCATCAGCGAGCCCGCCGCCGACCTGGCCGTGATGCTGGCCATCACCTCCAGCCTGCGCGGCAAGCCCCTGCCCAAGGGCTTTCTGGCATTCGGCGAGGTCGGCCTGGCGGGCGAGGTTCGCCCCGCCCCTCGCGGCCAGGAGCGCCTGAAGGAAGCCGCCAAGCTGGGCTTCTCCGTCGCGCTCGTGCCCAAGGCCAACGCGCCGAAAAAGAACGACAAGTCCTTCGCCGGCCTCACCATCCACCCGGTTGAGCGCATCGAGGATGCGCTCAACGTGATCCGGACTTTCTGATCACCCCATGAACTTCGTCCCGGTTCTCCACGGCCTGCGCGGACTGGCTGCCTTGGCCGTTCTTTTGTTCCACTGGGAAGGCTCCTTCCGCGCCCTGTCAACGTCGCTGCAGGCCGTACCCTTTCTCGGCCGGCAGTGGGATCTGCTCTTTCCGGTCCGCTTCGGCTGGATGGGTGTCGACTGGTTCTTCGTGCTTTCCGGTTTCCTGCTCGCAGGCACACTCTGGCACCGCACCATCACCTGGCCGGTGGCGGCCCGTTTCTGGCTGCGGCGCTTCCTTCGCATTTACCCCGGGGTATGGGCGCAGCTGGCCATCCTGCTCCTGCTGCTGGAAGCCACCGGCATGCTGCGCAACTTCAGTCCCAGGGAGGCGATCGGCAATGCCCTGCTGTGGATCAACCCCCTGCCTGGCGGCGTGAAGGCGTACAACGGGGTGTACTGGACGCTGCCGATCGAGCTGGGTTTCTACCTGGCACTGCCGGCGCTCATGCTGCTGATGCGACGCCTGTCGACCTGGCAGTTCCTCGGGCTGACACTGGCCTTCACCGTGGCATGGCGCCTGGGCGTGGCCGGACTGCACCACCTGCAAAGCCCTCACGCCATTTCCGTCGGCTATATCCGCAACGCTTTCCCTGGTCTGCTGTTCGTCTTTGCCGTCGGCATGGCAATCCACCATTTCCGTGACCGCATCGATGCCCTCGCGCCCGCGCACCGCGGATGGCTTGTCGTGCTCTCCCTGGCTATCCAGCTGGGCTTCATGCATGCGTATGCCCCCTACAAGGGCGTTGCACTGCACGACAGCGCGTTTCTGATGCTCTCCGAATTCGCGCTGGCAGCTGTGATCGCCGTTACCATAGCCCTACTGCTGGATCCACCCAGGGGATTCCGATGGATCGCCTCGGCCCCGCTGGTCTGGCTGGGCGAGATCAGTTTCGGGGTCTATCTCTGGCACTTTCCCATCCTGCGGATGCTGCCCCGGTACGTCCCCAGCCCCTGGTGGGGCACGCCCGAAGGCTCCCTGACGGCGCTGCTGATCTGCCTGGTGCTCACGCTGCCCCTGGCCGCCGCGTCGTTCTACTGGATCGAGCAGCCCATTCTGCGCAAGTTTTCCCGGCGTGGCATCCTCACGCCCCAACCCTCTCCCTTGACATGACGTTTCAACGCATCCTCGTCCCTCTGCTCATCATCGCCCTGCTCTGGGCCGCCTGGCGTTCGATGGGCTGGTCGGGTGTGGCGCTGGCCGCGGGCGGCCTGCTGATGTGGCTGCTGCTGCACTTCACCCGGCTAATGACGGTCATCCGGCGCGCTTCCAACCGGCCGGTGGGCTGGGTGGCCAGCGCCGTCATGCTCAACGCCAAGCTCAAGCCGGGCGTCACCCTGTTGCACGTGATGGCGATGACCAAGTCGCTCGGCGAGCGGCTGTCGGAGGAAGGCGCGCAGCCCGAGATCTACCGCTGGACGGACAACGGTGGCTCCTCAGTGACGGCCACCTTCGCCCAGGGGCGCCTCGCCGGCTGGGAAATGCATCGCCCCGCGGACGACGGGGACGAGACATCCGCCGGCGCCTGAGCGTCGCCGCTCGCCGTAGAATGACACGTTGGCTGCGCCCGAATGAACGGCGCGGCCGAATCCATTTCTACTCCCAGAGGATGTTTTCCCCATGACTTCCGCGATTCCCTCGTTGTCCGACCGCGACGGCAAGATCTGGATGGACGGCCAGATGGTCGACTGGCGCGATGCCAAGATCCACGTGCTGACCCATACGCTGCACTACGGCTGCGGCGCTTTCGAGGGTGTCCGCGCCTACAACACCGTCAACGGCACCGCCGTCTTCCGTCTTGAGGACCACACCAAGCGCCTGTTCAACAGCGCCAAGATCCTGCGCATGAACGTGCCGTTCAGCCAGGAGGAAGTCAACGAGGCCCAGAAGGCCGTCGTGCGCGAGAACAAGCTGGAGAGCTGCTACCTGCGCCCGCTGATCTGGCTCGGCGACGAGAAGCTGGGCGTCAGCCCCAAGGGCAACCGCGTCCACGTGATGGTCGCTGCCTGGGCCTGGGGCGCCTACCTGGGCGAGGATGGCATGAGCCGCGGCATCCGCGTCAAGACCAGCAGCTACACCCGTCACCACGTCAACATCACCATGACGCAGGCCAAGACGGTGAGCAACTACACCAACTCGATCCTGGCCAACATGGAAGCGACCGACGACGGCTACGACGAGGCGCTGCTGCTGGACAACGCCGGCTTCGTCGCCGAAGGCTCGGGCGAGAACATCTTCATCGTCAAGGATGGCGTGATCTACACCCCCGACCTGTCGGCCGGCGCCCTCAACGGCATCACGCGCAACACCATCTTCCACATCGCCAAGGACCTGGGCCTGGACATCGTGCAAAAGCGCATCACGCGCGACGAGGTCTACATCTCTGACGAGGCCTTCTTCACCGGCACGGCAGCCGAGGTGACCCCGATCCGCGAACTGGACCGTGTCCAGATCGGCGCCGGCTCGCGCGGCCCCATCACAGAGAAGCTGCAAAGCGCCTTCTTCGACGTGGTCAACGGCAAGAACGGCAAGTACGCCCACTGGCTGTCCAAGGTCTGAAGCAGAAAGTGCCCATGAGCAAGCCGTCTGTCGAACTCAAGGCCGCCGACCTGAACCCGCAAGGCGGCGTCTTCTGCCCCAGCCCCAAGGCCGACATGAAACTGTGGAACGGCCACCCACGCGTGTTCCTGGACGTGGCCCGCACCGGCGAAGCCCGCTGCCCCTACTGCGGCACCGTCTACAGGCTGGCCGCCGGCGAGCACGTTCACGCCGCCCACTGAGGCCCCGGCCTCGGCTTCTTCCCTCCCTCCGGGGAGGGAAGCTCTCCAACCCACCAAGTACCCCGTCGCAAGGCACCAAGGAGCCGGCTTGACCGGTCCGCAGGCGCCGCCCCTCGAAGCGCCGAAGGCGCGCCACGGAGGGGGAAGCCGCGCCAGCGGCGCAGGGGGGAGTCCCTCATGGACCTGCTGATCGTCTCGCTCGCCTCGCTGTTCGCGGGCTTCGTGGATGCCATCGTCGGCGGCGGCGGGCTGATCCTGGTGCCGGCACTCTTTGCGGTGTTCCCGAACACCCACCCGGCAACCCTGTTCGGGGTCAACAAGAGCGCCTCCGTCTGGGGCACCTCCGCTGCCACGTTGTAGTACGCGCGCCGGGTCCAAATCCCGTGGGGACCGCTGCTGCCAGCCGCCGCCGTGTGCTTCATCGGCGCCATGGCCGGCGCCTGGACCGTCACCGTCATCTCGCCCGACTTCCTGCGCCGGGCGCTGCCCCTGATCCTGGGAGGCGTCCTGGTCTACACCCTGGCCCGCAAGGACCTCGGACGCCAGCACGCGCCGCGCTTCAGTGGCCGGCGCGAGGCCCTGGCAGCGGGCACGCTCGGGCTGACCATCGGCTTCTATGATGGCTTCTTTGGCCCCGGAACCGGCAGCTTTTTCGTGTTTCTCTTCGTGCGCTGGCTCGGCTACGACTTCCTGCACGCCAGCGCCAGCGCCAAGCTGCTCAACGTCACGTCCAACCTGGCCGCGCTGATCCTGTTCATCTCCAAGGGCCACATCTGGTGGCACTTCGTGCTGCCGCTGGCAGTCGCCAACATCATCGGCAGCACGCTGGGCACCCGGCTGGCGCTCAAGCACGGCAGCGGCTTCGTGCGTGGTGCCTTCATCGTGGTCGTGACGGCCCTGATCTTCAAGACCTCCTACGACGCCTGGTTTCGCACCTAGGCGCCATTACCTGTCTGCCCCCCTTCCCCATGAGCGGCCGACAGAGCGCGCACCAGCCCATAGGCACCATGGAATCGGCGTGGGCCGCGCAGGGGAAGATGCTCAATCCAGTGGCCAGGGTATTTCACTGGCCTTGAGCGGTGTGCCGATCGGTGCGGCAGCCTGGCCCTTCTGGACCGCCTCCAGGTCCTGCGGATTCGGGTACTGGTCCATGAGCAGGTAGTCGAACACGCGCCGCGCGATAGGCGCGGCGTGCGCGGCGCCGAAGCCCGCGTTCTCGACCACCACCGCCAGCGCCACCGTGGGCGCCTCCACCGGCGCGAAGGCCAAGTAAAGCGAGTGGTCGCGCTGGTGTTCCTCGAGCTTGCGTGGGTCGTAACGCTCCTTCTGCCCGATGGTCACCGCCTGCGCCGTTCCGGTCTTGCCGCCACTGGTATAACCGGCGCCGGCGAACACCCTCGCCGAGGTCCCCTCGATCGTCACCGCATGCATGGCATCGAGCACCGCCGCGACGTTTTCCGGCTTGTACCCCAGGTTCACGGGAGGGTCCTGCGGCAGAGGTGCGCGCTGGCGCGTCACGGCATTCTCGGTGGCAATGGCCAGGTGCGGCTTGTAGCGGTGCCCGCCATTGGCCAGCGTGGCCATCGCGGTGGCCAGCTGCAGCATGGTGAAGTTGTTGTAGCCCTGCCCGATGCCCAGCGAGATCGTCTCGCCCGCATACCAGCGCTGCTGTTCCGGCCGCTTGTAGTTGTTGCGCTTCCAGGCCTGGCTGGGCAGCACCCCGCGCACTTCGCCACGCAGGTCGATGCCCGTGAGCTGCCCGAAGCCCAGCGGCGCCATGAAATCGTGGATCGCGTCCACGCCCATCTCGTTGGCCAGCGTGTAGTAATAGACATTGCTCGACTTGATGATGGAGCGGCGCATGTCCACCGGACCGTTCGCGTGGCCCGAGCGGAAGGTGTGCCCGCCGAAGGTCCACGAGCCGCCATCCTGGATCACCACGCTGGCCTTGCGGGCGCCGGTCTCCAGCGCCGCCAGCGCCATGAAGGGCTTGTAGGTGGACCCCGGCGGATAGGTGCCGCGCAGCGCGCGGTTGAGCAGCGGCTTGTCCAGCGACTCGTTCAGCGCCCTCCAGCTGTCGACATCGATACCGTCGACGAACAGGTTGGGATCGAAGGTCGGCTTGGAGACGAAGGCCAGCACTTCGCCGTTGCGCGGGTCGATTGCCACCAGCGCCCCCCGGCGCTCGCCGAACAGGTCCTCGACGAGTTTTTGCAGCTTGAGGTCGATCGACAGCACCACGGTGTCGCCCGGCACGGCCGGTGTGTGGGCCAGCGAGCGCACCGCCCGGCCACCCGCCGAGGTCTCGACGCGCTCGAAACCCGTCACACCGTGCAGCTGGCGTTCGTAGCTCTGCTCGGCACCCAGCTTGCCGATGTGCTCGGTGCCCCGGTAGTTGGCCTGCTCCTCCTCAGGCCACTCGTCCATCTGCTCCTTCTCGCGCTGGTTGATGCGGCCGATGTAACCGATCACGTGGCTGGCTACGTCGCCGTTCGGGTACTGGCGGAACAGGCGCGCGCGCACGTCCACCCCTGGAAAGCGGTAGCGCTGCGCGGCAAAGCGCGCCACCTCCTCGTCGTTGAGGCGGGTGCGCAGCGGCAGCGAGTCGAAGCGCCGCGACTCCTCCATCAGCTTGCGAAAGCGGCGCCGGTCGCGCGGCGTGATCTCGACCAGGGTCGAGAGCTCGTCGATGGTCGCCTCTAGGTCCCCGACCTTGGAGGGAATGATTTCCAGCGTGTAGGCCGAGTAGTTCGAGGCCAGCACACGGCCGTGGCGATCGAGGATCTGGCCGCGGTTGGGCACCACCGGCAGCACCGCCGTGCGGTTGCTCTCGGCCTGCGCCGCCAGTTCGTCGTGCCGCAGCACCTGCAGCATCACCATGCGCGCGACGATCAGCCCGAACGCCACCAGCACCGCCAGAAACGCGACGATCACCCGCGTCCGGAACCTGGCCAGGTCTTCTTCGACGTTCTTGAGCTCGGTCATCGCCGTCTACAGGGGCCGGTCCGCATCCGGATCGGGCGCACGGCGCTGCGGTGCCAGCAGCACCACACTGACCAGCGGCCACAGGGCCGATTCGATCACCGGAACCAGCAGGTAGGGCCAGCCCGGGAAATGCTCGCCAGCCAGCAGCCGCACGATCATCGACAGCACATGCGCGATGACGAACAGCGGCAGCACCTGGATCGCCTGCTTGGGCACCGCGAACCACAGCAGCCGCCGGTGGATGGACACCGCCATGAACCCCAGCGCGGTATAGGACAGCGCGTGCTGCCCCAGCAGGGCGCCTTGGTGCACGTCCATCGCCAGGCCGAACAGGAAAGCCACACCCACGCCGATGCGCAGCGGCTGGTGAACGCCCCAGAACACCAGCACCACGGCCAGCAGATCGGGAATCCAGGCTGCCCGGCCCCACAGGCCGATGTTCATCAGCATGTTGAACATCAGGGCACCCAGCAGGCTCGCCCAGATGAACATGGGGTTGGCTGGCAGCAGCAACTGCTGGCCGGGACGCATGATCATGGCTGTGCTCCTCCCGGACGCCCCGGACCGCCCGCCGAGCGGGTCTTGCGCGCACCTGCGGCAGGTTCGGGTTCCGGGCGCGGCGGCAGCTGCGAGCCCACGGGCGAGAGCACCAGCACCTGCAGCGCCCCGTCGATGCGCGCCAGCGGCTCGCAAAGGATGCGGTTGAAGGACGACTCCGCCCGCCGCTCCACCCGGCTCACGCGCGCCACCGGCAGACCAGCCGGATACACGCCATCCACGCCGCTGGTGACCAGCAGGTCGCCTTCCTTGATGTCCGCACTGGACAGCGTGTAGCGCAGTTCGAGCCCGTCGCCGTTCTCGCCTGGCTGGCCGAAGGCCACGTAGCGCGCGCCCGTGCGCGCGTTGAGCACCGGGATCACCTGGTCACGGTCGATCAGCAATGTCACCTCGGACACCAGCGGGTACACGCGCGTCACCTGGCCCAGGACGCCCTGGTCGTCGATCACCGGCGAGCCGGCCTCGACGCCGTGCGTGAGCCCCTGGTCGATCATGACCTTGCGCGAATAGGGGTCGGCGGCCTCGTAAAGCACCTGCGCCCCCACCGAGCGCGCCTGCACGCGATCACGCATCTCCAGCAGCGCCCGCAGACGCTGGTTTTCCAGCATGAGCAGCTCGACCTGCTGGCTGCGCTCGGCCTGAATGGCCAGTTGCGCACGCGCCAGTGCCTCGGCCTGCTGGGCGTTGTGCAGCGACGTGACGTACCGGCCGGCGCCACGCGCCAGCTCCACCGGCTGCATCACCGTCCATTGCAGGGGATACAGCACCGTGGCCAGCACCGAGCGCACCGGGTGCATGACGCCGAAACGCTGGTCGGCCACCATCAGGAACACCGCCAGTGCGCTGAACACGACCAGCTTCGACAGGGCCGACGGCCCCTGCTTGAAGAACGGCGGAGGGGTGCGGTCCAGCGTGCCCAGTGGCATGACTACTCCGGCCGGGCGGGTCGATCAGGCAGTGACACCCACCGGCGCATTCCCGCCTTATTCGTTGGTGAAGATGGTGCCCAGGCGCTCCATGCGCTCCAGGGCCATGCCACAGCCGCGCACCACGCAGGTCAGCGGCTCCTCGGCCACCAGCACCGGCAGGCCGGTTTCCTCGGCCAGCAGGCGGTCCAGGTCCCGCAGCAGCGCGCCACCGCCGGTGAGCATGAGGCCGCGCTCGGCAATGTCGGCGCCAAGTTCGGGCGGCGTGTGCTCCAGGCCCATCTTGACCGCCGACACGATGCTGTTGAGCGGATCGGTCAGGGCTTCGAGGATTTCGTTGGAGCTGATGGTGAAGCTGCGCGGGACGCCTTCGGACAGGTTGCGGCCCTTGACCTCCATCTCCTTGACCTCAGAACCGGGGAAGGCCGAGCCGATTTCCTTCTTGATGGCCTCGGCCGTGGGCTCGCCGATAAGCATGCCGTAGTTGCGGCGGATGTAGGAGATGATGGCCTCGTCGAAGCGGTCGCCTCCGACACGCACGCTGCCCTTGTAGACCATGCCACCCAGGCTGATGACGCCCACCTCGGTGGTGCCGCCGCCGATGTCGGCCACCATCGAGCCCGAGGCGTCGGACACCGGCAGGCCGGCGCCGATCGCCGCGGCCATCGGTTCCTCGATCAGGTAGACCTCGCTGGCACCGGCGCCCAGCGCCGACTCGCGGATGGCGCGGCGTTCGACCTGGGTCGAGCCGCAGGGCACGCAGATGATGATGCGCGGGCTCGGCTTGAAGATCGAGCGCGGGTGCACCATCTTGATGAACTGCTTGAGCATCTGCTCGGTGACCGTGAAGTCGGCGATCACGCCGTCTTTCATCGGGCGGATCGCCTCGATGTTACCGGGCACCTTGCCCAGCATGGCCTTGGCCTCGTGACCGACGGCCTGGATGGTCTTCTTGCCTTGGGGGCCGCCCTCGTGGCGGATGGACACCACCGAAGGCTCGTCCAGCACGATGCCCTTTCCACGAACGTAGATGAGGGTATTGGCGGTGCCGAGGTCGATGGCCAGGTCGGGCGAAAATTGCCGACGGAACGCTTCAAACATGTTGCGAGGTACCGGTGAGGCACGGCCGGGACTCCGCCCGGCCATCGCCGTGGGTGAATTCGGATGGCCAAGTATTTGATTCGGCGGCAAAAAGGCGCTCGCACGCAGGCATTGTCGCCAAACCACCGATAATACCGTATCCCCTGTGCACAACCGTCTGCCAACGGCACGAATCCCCCCGATTTACACCCCGTTGCGGCGGTTTTCGATCACCGGCGGCCCCAGGGTTCCGCCGACCCACCTAACCAGACCGTCATGTCCCTGAGTTCCTCCGACATCGACCGCATCGCCCACCTGGCGCGGCTGGAGATGCCGCCCGCGCTGGCCGAGCGCATGCACAGCCAGCTCAACGGGTTCTTCGCCATCGTCGAGCAGATGCAGGTCGTGGACACCACTGGCGTCGAGCCACTGGCCCATCCCACCGCCGTCATTGACCACGTCGCGCTGCGCCTGCGCCCCGACGTGGCCTCCGAACCCAACCAGCGCGAGGCCAACCAGCAAAGCGCACCGGCCGTCGAGGGCGGCCTGTTCCTCGTGCCCAAGGTGATCGAATGATGAGCCAACGCAAGGACCTGCACGAGATGGGCGTGGCCGAGCTGGCCGCCGCCATCGCCGACAAGAGAACCTCCGCCGTCGAGGCCGCGCAGCACCTGCTGGCGCGCGCCAGGACGCACGAATCGCTGGGTGCCTACCTCGCCTTCAACGAAGAGGCCACCCTGGCCCAGGCCCGTGCGGCGGACGCGCGCATCGCCGCCGGCGAGCGCGGCCCGCTGCTGGGCGTGCCGCTGGCGCACAAGGACATCTTCGTCACGAAGGATTTCCCCACCACCGCCGGCAGCAGGATGCTCGAGGGCTACCGCAGCCCCTTCGACGCCACCGTCGTGGCCAAACTGGCCGAAGCCGGTGCGGTGACGCTGGGCAAGCTCAACTGCGACGAGTTCGCCATGGGCGGCAGCAACGAGAACTCCGCCTACGGGCCGGCACGCAACCCTTGGGACACCGCCCGGGTGCCCGGCGGCTCCTCGGGCGGCTCGGCCGTGGCCGTGGCCGCGCGCCTGGCACCGGCCACCACCGGCACCGACACCGGCGGCTCGATCCGCCAGCCCGCGAGCTTTTGCAACGTCACCGGCATCAAGCCCACCTACGGCCGCTGCTCGCGCTATGGCATGGTGGCCTTCGCCTCCAGCCTTGACCAGGCCGGCCCGATGGCGCGCAGCGCTGCCGACTGCGCCGCATTGCTGTCCGTGATGGCCGGCCCCGACATCGACCGCGACTCCACCAGCCTGGACCACCCGGCCGAGGACTACACCCGGCTGCTGGGCCAGCCGCGCGAGGGCGCCAGCGCCGAGCGGCCGCTGCAGGGCCTGCGCATCGGCCTGCCGCGCGAGTTCTTCGGCGAGGGCGTGGCCACCGACGTGCAGGGCCCGGTGCGCGCCGCGCTGGCCGAACTGGAAAAGCTCGGCGCCACGCTGGTGGACATCTCGCTGCCACGCACCGAGCTGGCCATTCCGGTCTACTACATCATCGCCCCGGCCGAGGCCAGCTCCAACCTCAGCCGCTACGACGGCGTCAAGTTCGGCCACCGTGCCGCGCAGTACGACGACCTGCTCGACATGTACAAGAAGTCGCGCAGCGAGGGCTTCGGCCCCGAGGTCCAGCGGCGCATCATGATCGGCACCTATGTGCTCTCCCACGGCTACTACGACGCCTACTACCTCAAGGCGCAACAGATCCGGCGGCTGATCGCGCAGGACTTCCAGCAAGCCTTCACGCAGTGCGACCTCATCGCCGGCCCGGCCGCGCCCACCGTCGCCTGGAAGATCGGCGACAAAAGCGACGACCCCGTGGCCAACTACCTGGCCGACATCTTCACCCTGCCGGCATCGCTGGCCGGCCTGCCCGGCATGAGCGTGCCCGCCGGTTTCGGCGACGGCGGCCTGCCCGTGGGCTTGCAGCTGATCGGCAACTACTTCCAGGAAGCCGCGCTGCTGCAGGCCGCGCACGCCTTCCAGCAGGCCACCGACTGGCACACGAAGTCGCCGGAGGGCTTTTGAGATGAACCAGAAAGCCAAGCCAACCGCATCGCTGCTGGTGCACGGCTACGAGGTCGTGATCGGCTTCGAGACGCACTCCCAGCTGTCCACCCAGAGCAAGATCTTCAGCCGCGCCCCCACCGCCTTCGGTGCCGAGCCCAACACCCAGGCCTGCGCCGTGGACATGGCCCTGCCCGGCACGCTGCCGGTGATGAACCGGGAGGCCGTCGCCCACGCCATCCGCTTCGGCCTGGCGGTCGGTGCCCATGTGGCCGAGCGCAGCGTGTTCGCGCGCAAGAACTACTTCTACCCCGACCTGCCCAAGGGCTACCAGATCAGCCAGTACGAGATCCCGGTCGTGCAGGGCGGCGAGGTGACGTTCTACCTCGGCGAGGAGAGGAAGACCGTGCGCCTGGTGCGCGCTCACCTGGAGGAAGACGCCGGCAAGAGCCTGCACGAGGACTTCGTGGGCATGAGCGGCATCGACCTCAACCGTGCCGGCACGCCGCTGCTGGAGATCGTGACCGAGCCCGACATGCGCTCCACCGCCGAGGCCGTGGCCTATGCCAAGGAGCTGCACAAGATCGTGACCTGGATCGGCATCTGCGACGGCAACATGCAGGAAGGCTCCTTCCGGTGCGATGCCAACGTCTCGGTGCGCAAGCCGGGCGAGCCGCTGGGCACGCGGCGCGAGATCAAGAACCTGAACAGCTTCAAGTTCATGCAGCAGGCGATCGACTACGAGATCCGCTGGCAGATCGAGCAGCTGGAGGACGGCCACGCGATCGAGCAGGCCACGGTGCTGTTCGACCCCGAGACGGGCGAGACACGCGCCATGCGCACCAAGGAAGACGCGGCCGACTACCGCTACTTCCCTGACCCGGACCTGCCACCGCTGGTGATCGAGCGCGATTGGGTCAGCGAGGTCCGGGCCGGCATGCCCGAACTGCCGCGCCAGATGGCCGAGCGGCTGGTGACCGAGTACGGCCTGCCCGAGTACGACGCCACCACACTGACGCAAAGCCCGGCCATGGCCGCCTACTTCGAGGCTGCCGCCAGGGCCTCGGACCAGGCCAAGATGGCCAGCAACTGGATCATGGGCGAGGTCTCGCGCCGCCTCAACAGCGAGGAACGCGACATCGCCGATGCCCCGGTGGACGCCGGCACGCTGGCCGCGCTGCTGCGTCGCATCGCCGACGGCACGGTCTCGAACAACGCGGCGCGCCAGGTCTTCGACGCCCTGTGGTCGGGCGAGGGCAAGGAAGTGGACGCCGTCATCGAGGCCAAGGGCCTGCGCCAGATGAACGACACCGGTGCGCTGGAGAAGATCATCGACGAGGTGATCGCCGCCAACCCGTCCAACGTCGAGCAGTACAAGGCCGGCAAGGACAAGGCCTTCAACGCCCTGGTCGGCCAGGTGATGAAGGCCAGCAAGGGCAAGGCCAATCCGCAGCAGGTCAACGAGCTGTTGCGCGCCAAGCTGCAATAAAAAGAAAAGAAGGGGCGCCGCTGGCGCCCCTTGCGTTTTTCGGGGAGGGAATGACTAGGGCTGCTGGCCGAATTCCTGCCACAGCCGGCGCAGCCGGGTGAGCTCGTCGTCGAAGCGGCTGTTCACGCGCACCTTTTCCTCGGCCTGCGCCTGCAGGAAACGCTGCTGCGTGTCCATCTCCTTCTCGTTGTCCTCAAGCTTGCGCTTGAGCCAGGCCGGTGCCTGGCTCGGGTCCTTCTGGTAGAACTCCAGCTCGCTGTCGATGTCGCGGCGCTGCAGCTGCAGTGTCTCTATCCGGCGGCTGACGGCGTGCATCACCTCGTCGATCTGGGTCAGGACCTCGGCGCGTTCCCTGTCGTGCACGGCCTTGTTCGGGTAGCGCACCAGGAGCGCCTTGTCGCGGCGACGCTCCTCGGCGATGCGCGCCTGGATCTCGGCCTCACGGCGCTTCTCGGCCTCGATGCGAGCACGCTCCTCGGCCGTGTAGCTGGGCGGAATCACGCGCTTGACGGTGCCCGTGCCGGTCAGTTCCTTCTGCTCGCGGTCCAGGCACTGGACGATCGGCCGGTCGGACGTGATGCGCCGCCCCGAGCTGTCGATGCAGGTGTAAATGCCCGGTTTGGCGTTGCTGCCCTGCTGCGCGAATGCCGGTGCGCCATGCACGGCCAGCACGCCGGCCACCGCCAGAATGACGGCCCGCAGGTGGCAGGCATGAAGGGAAGGCGGCAGCTCGGACAATGTTCGGTTCCTCAGGCTACGCCGTAGCGTTCGCGGTACGCCTGAACGCGTTCGCGATGGACCCCCAGGTCCTCCCCGGCATGTGTAACCAGATATTGCATCAAATCGTCCAGTCTCGCAATCGCGCAGACCTGCATGCCCAGTTCGCGTTGCACATATTGGACAGCGCTGTGGGGCACGTCGCGCACAAGCCCGTCGGCGCCGACCTCGGTCGCCATCTCCTGGCGATCCAGCGCGATGGCAATGGCGTGCGGCGTCGCGCCGGCGGCGCGGATCAGCGCGATCGACTCGCGCGCCGCCGTGCCGGCGCTCATCACGTCGTCCACGATCAGCACCCGGCCGCGCAGCGGCGCGCCCACCAGCGTGCCGCCCTCGCCGTGGTCCTTGGCTTCCTTGCGGTTGTAGGCGAAGGGGACGTTGCGGCCCAGGCGGGCCAGCTCGATGGCCACGGCAGCGCCCAGCGGAATGCCCTTGTAGGCCGGGCCGAAGATCATGTCGAATTCGATGCCGCTGGCCACCAGGGCCTTTGCATAGAATTGGGCCAGGCGCCCGAGCTTGGCGCCATCGTCGAACAGGCCCGCGTTGAAGAAATACGGCGACATCCGCCCCGCCTTGGTCTTGAATTCACCAAAGCGCAGCACGCCGGCATCCACGCAGAACTGCACGAATTCCTGCGCGAGCGCGCCACCGGCGGCCCCTGCCGCCTCCTGACCTGACACCATGGGAGAGTCCTTGTTCAAACTGACCAGCCTCAATCTCAACGGCATCCGTTCGGCCACGTCCAAGGGACTGGAGGCCTGGCTGGCGCAACATGCCCCCGATTGTATTTGCGTGCAGGAAGTCAAGGCCCAGGCACCCGACGTGGCGGGCCGCTTTGAGGCGCTGGCGGGCCTGCGCGGCCATTTCCACTTCGCGCAGAAAAAGGGCTACTCGGGGGTGGGCGTCTATACGCGCCATGAACCCAGCGACGTGATCTCCGGTTTCGACGGTGGCGGCGAGTTCGACGCCGAGGGGCGCTGGGTCGAGCTGCGCTTTGACACGCCGCAGCGCCGGCTGTCCATCATCAGCGTGTATTTCCCCAGCGGCTCCTCGGGGCCGGAGCGGCAGGAGGCCAAGTACCGTTTCCTGGACCGCATCTATCCGCACCTGACGGGCCTGAAGGCGCAGCGCGAGTTCATCATCTGCAGCGACGTCAATATCGCGCACACCGAAAAAGACCTCAAGAACTGGAAGAGCAACCAGAAGAACAGCGGCTTCCTGCCCAAGGAGCGCGCCTGGATGACCAGGCTGCTGACCGAATGCGGGCTGGTCGACGTGTACCGGCTTCTGAAGCCCGACACCACCGACGAGTGCTACACGTGGTGGAGCAACCGCGGACAGGCCTACGCCAAGAACGTCGGCTGGCGTCTGGACTACCACCTGGCCACACCCGCCATCGCCGGTCTGGCCCGTTCGACGTCCATCTACAAGGGCGAGAAGTTCAGCGACCACGCCCCGCTGACCATCGAGTACGATTTCGCGCTCTGACCGGCCCGGATGGCCCGCCATGGTACTGCGGCCGTGCGGCGCGCCGGTATCACGGCATCCGTGCTGCCGGTCGCCCGACCCAACCACCCAGTGACCCCGTCATGACCCAACGCGTTCTCGTCACCGCCGGCGCCGGCGGCATCGGTCTGGCCATTGCCAGGGCTTTCGTCGCCAACGGCGCCCGTGTGCACATTGCCGACATCAACGCCGAAGCCGTGCAACAGATCGCGCAGGGCGAGCCCCGCATCACCGGCAGCGTGTGCGACATCGCCAGCGCCGCCGACCTGGACGCGCTGTTCCGTGATGTGCAGCAGCACCTGGGCGGGCTGGACGTACTGGTCAACAACGCCGGCATCGCCGGGGCCACGGCGCCGGTGGCGGACTATCCGCCGGATACCTGGAACGCCGTGATCGGCGTCAACCTGACGGGCACCTTCATGGTCACGCAGCGCGCCATTCCCCTGCTCAGGCAGTCGCCCGCGGCGTCCATCATCGTGATGTCGTCGCTGGCCGGGCGCTTCGGCTACGCCAACCGGGTGGCCTACTCCACCACCAAGTGGGGCCTGGTGGGCCTGACCAAGACCCTGTCGCTGGAACTGGGCCCGCTGGGCATCACGGCCAACAGCATCCACCCCGGCGCGGTGGACGGGCCGCGCATCCAGCGCGTGTTCGAGGAACGGGCCAGGGCATCGGGCCGCACGGTGCGGGAGGAAACCGATCTGGCCCTGGCCAACCAGTCGGTCAAGCAGTTCGTCAACCCGGCCGACATCGCCGCCCTGGCGGTCTTCCTGGCCGGCCCGCATGCGCGCAGCATCTCCGGCCAGATGTTCCCGATCGACGGCGACTCCAAGGCCGCCTGAGCGCATCGGCCAGGCCCGTTCGGGATCGATCTGCAAGCAGGGGGAAGAAGCCCGGCGACCAGGTGCGGTCGGGGATCGGACGCCGTTTCGGTCTGTGAATTCCGGAAGGGTATCGAGGCACCCCCGGGTGGGGGGTGCGTCGTTTTGCGCGCCTGCGGTGCGAGGCGTGTCCACCGACCGCGGTGGCCTGTGAGGCCTGGGAAGCGGCAGCTTGTGGCTGCCGGTGCGGCCGGTGATCCGGCAACGTCGATGGGTGTATTTGACGCTCCGGCATGTCATCTGTCCAATTCAGAATTGAGACGTTACCATCTGATTTCCAGATGGATTGAACAACCGGAACACACACCATGGAACTGAGGCAGCTGCGCTATTTCGTCGCCATCGCCGATTGCGGCAGTCTCACCAAGGCCGCCGAGAAGGTGTTCGTCGCGCAGTCCGCCCTGAGCCACCAGATGGCGCAGCTGGAAGACGAGCTGGGCACGGCGCTGTTCCACCGCTCGCGCCGCGGCGTGGAACTGACCGAGGCCGGGCAGCGCTTCCTGCCGCACGCGGTCTCCATCCTGCGGCAGACCGAGGAAGCCGCGGCCAGCGCGCGCAGCGCCTCCGAGTCACCCGCCGGCAAGGTGGTGTTCGGCATCCCGCACAGCGCCTCGCAGGCCCTGGCCCTGCCGCTGCTGCGCGAAGTGCGCCGGCGCCATCCGCTCATCGAGCTGGAGCTGACCGAGGAACTCACCGGCAACCTCATCCGCCAGCTGCGCACCGGGCAGATCCAGCTGGCCGCGCTGTTCGACGACGGCAGCCTCGAAGAACTGGATGCCGTCCGGGTGCTGAGCGAGCAGCTGTCGCTGATCGAACCCGCTGGCATCGCCGAACCCGTGGGCAACGGCCGCCGCATCAGCCTGAAGGCGGCGCTGGCCCATCCCCTGATCCTGCCGGCACCACCGCACGGCGTGCGGCCCATCATCGAGGCGGCGGCGCGCGCGGCCGGCCTGCCGCCACCCACGGTGGCGGCCGACATCAGTTCGGTCAGCATCCTGCGCACCACGCTGCTGGCGGGCCTGGGCCGCACACTGCTGCCGGTGATGCCGCTGCAACCCGAGATCGACGCGGGGCTGCTGCGCGCCACCCCGGTGGCACCCCCACGGCTGGAGCGCGTGATCGCGCTGTGCTCGGCGGCCCACATCCCGCGCTCGGGCGCGTGCATCGCCGTGAGCGCCCTGGCCACGGAGCTGATGCAACGCCTGTGCGCCGAGGGCCGCTGGCGCGACGCCCGGGCGCTGTGATCGCGCGCCGGGCTCACTAAGATGGCGTTTTCGCCAACCTGTTTCCCATCACAATGACCGAGACAAGCACGAGCAACGCCGCCAGCACCGGCCCGCTGGCCGGCCTGAAGGTGGTCGAGATGGGCCAGCTCATCGCCGGCCCCTTTGCCGCCAAGACCCTGGGCGACCTGGGCGCCGACGTGATCAAGATCGAACCGCCTGAGGGGGGCGATCCGCTGCGCCAGTGGCGGCTGCTGCAGGACGGCACCTCGGTCTGGTGGCAGGTGCAGTCGCGCAACAAGCGTTCGGTGGCGCTGGACCTTCGCCAGCCCGAGGGCCAGTCCATCGCACGCCAGCTGGTCGACCAGGCCGACGTGCTGGTCGAGAACTTCCGCCCCGGCACGCTCGAAAGCTGGGGCATGGACTACGACACGCTCGCGCGCACCAACCCCGGGCTGATCATGCTGCGCATCTCCGGCTACGGCCAGACCGGCCCCTACCGCGACAAGCCGGGCTTCGGCGTCATCGGCGAGGCCATGGGCGGCCTTCGCCACCTCACCGGCGAGCCGGGGCGCGTGCCGGTGCGCTGCGGCGTCTCCATCGGCGACACGCTGGCCTCGCTGCACGGCGTCATCGGCATCCTCGCCGCGCTCAACCATCGCCATGCCACGGGCCAAGGCCAGGTCATCGACGTCGCGCTGCACGAGGCCGTGTTCAACGTGATGGAAAGCCTGCTGCCCGAGTACAGCGCCTTCGGCGCGGTGCGCGAGCCCGCGGGCAGCGCGCTGCCAGGCATCGCCCCGTCCAACGCCTACCGCTGCCGTGACGGGCAGGTGCTGGTGGCCGGCAACGGCGACAGCATCTTCAAGCGTCTGATGAACGCCATCGGCCGCCCCGACCTGGCCAGCCGCCCCGACCTGGCGAACAACACCGGCCGCGTGGCCGCGGTGGCGGAGATCGACGGCGCCATCGGCGACTGGACCGCGCAGCGCACGGTGAGCGAGGTGCTGGCCGTGCTGGACGCCACGAACGTGCCGGCGGGCCGCATCTACACGGCCAGGGACATTGCCGAGGACCCGCACTACCGCGCCCGCGACATGATCCTGCCCCAGCGCACGCGCGACGGCCACGAACTCGAAGTGCCCGGCATCGTGCCCAAGCTCTCGGCCACCCCCGGCGGCATCCGCAGCGCCGCGCCCCGCCTGGGCGAGGACACCGAAGCCGTGCTGCGCGAACTGGGCCACACCGGCGAACAGATCGCCGTGCTGCGCGAGCGCGGCCTCATCCGCTGACCCCATCCAACGATCCCCTCATGCTCCAGTACCGCACGATCCCCGTCACCGCGTTCGCCCAGAACTGCTCGCTCCTGTGGTGCGACGAAACCATGGAGGGCGCCTTCGTCGACCCGGGCGGCGAGATCGACCGCCTCATCGAATCCGCACGCGAGCTCGGGGTCACACCCAAAGCCATCTGGCTCACCCACGCGCACATCGACCATGCGGGCGGCACGTCCGAACTGGCCGAACGGCTGCAACTGCCCATCATCGGACCGCATCCGGGCGACCAGTTCTGGATCGACGCCCTGCCGCAGCAAGGCGCCATGTTCGGCTTTCCGCCTGCGGCCGCCTTCACGCCGACACGCTGGCTGGCCGACGGCGACACGGTACGGATCGGCCACTGCACGCTGAACGTGCGCCACTGCCCGGGTCACACGCCAGGACACGTGGTGTTCCACTCGCCCGAGGCCAGGCGCGCCTTCGTCGGCGACGTGCTGTTCGCCGGCGGCATCGGGCGTACCGACTTTCCGCAGGGCAACCACGGCCAGCTCATCCGGAGCATCCGCGAACGTCTGTGGCCCATGGGCGACGACACGGTGTTCATCCCCGGCCACGGCCCGGAGAGCCGCTTCGGCCACGAACGGCGCTTCAACCCCTTCGTCGGGGAAGGCTGATCAGCCCTTGCGCGCGGCCTCGTACAGCCGCTGCACCTTGGGCAGGTTGGATTCCAGTTCCTTGATGCGCGTGGGGCCACTCGGGTGGGTGGAGAGGAACTCCATGCCCCGCCCCTGCTGCACCGCCGCCATCTTCTGCCACAGGGTCACGCTGGCGCGCGGCAGGTAGCCGCCGCGCGCGGCCAGCTCCAGTCCCACCAGGTCGGCCTCGCTCTCGTCCTGCCGGCTGAACTTGAGCGTGAGCAGCTGCGAGCCGAGGTTGGCCGCCGCATCCCCGAGTTCGCCCAGACCGAGCAGCGCCGCGCCCAGCCGCAGGCCGACGCTGGTGGCGGTGCTTTTGGCCAGGCGCTCGCGCGCGTGTTCGCGCAGCGCATGGGCCATTTCGTGCCCCATGATCATGGCAGCCTCGTCGTCGCTGAGCTTGAGCTGCTCCAGGATGCCGGTGTAGAAAGCGATCTTGCCGCCGGGCATGCAGAAGGCATTGATCTGGTCGCTGCGGATGAGGTTGACCTGCCACTTCCACTGGCCGGCCCTCTCATTCCAGGCACCGGTGTGCGGGATGAGGCGGCGTGCGATGCCGTGAAGGCGCTGCACCTGCGGATCACTCGCGGGCACGAGCGCCTTCTGGCCGTTGGCCTCGCGCAGCAACTGCAGGTACTGCTCGCCGGCCGCGTTCTCCAGCGTCTCGGCAGGCACCAGCTTGCGCAGCGAGGAAGCCTGTCCCACATCCACCTGAGCCGCTGCCTGCGCTGCCGCCGCGGCGGCAGCCCCCGCAGTGGCCAGTTGCAGGAAGGCCCGGCGCGAGGACCAACGCGCGCCTTCGTCCTGACCGGAGGCGGTGGCGGATGACTTCAGATCGCAGAGCAGACACATGCGTCAATAATAGACAAAGCGCCGCCTGCGGCGCACCCCATCCGCCATGACCGAGAACGCCGCCACCCGCCCCGAGACTCCCGTCGACAACGAGCAACGCCCGACTTGGGGCGAGACGCTGCGCGCCTACCTCGAGCCGGCCAGCCTGCGCATGTTTGCGCTTGGCTTCTCGGCGGGACTGCCTCTGCTGCTGGTCCTGGGCACGCTGAGCTTCCGCTTGCGCGAGGCCGGCCTGGACCGCACCACCATCGGCTACCTGAGCTGGGTCGGCCTGGCCTACGGCTTCAAGTGGGTGTGGTCGCCGCTGGTGGACCGCCTGCCCATCCCGTTGCTGACGCGCTGGCTGGGCCGCCGCCGCAGCTGGCTGCTGGTTTCGCAGCTCGCGATCATGGCCGCGCTCGCGGGCATGGCCCTGGCCGACCCGCGCAGCGCGCTCGACACCATGGTCTGGTTTGCCCTGGCCGTGGCCTTCGCCTCGGCCACCCAGGACATCGCGCTGGACGCCTTCCGCATCGAGTCCGCTGACACCCGCCACCAGGGCGTGCTGGCCGCCACTTACCAGACCGGCTACCGGCTGGCCATGATCTGGGCCGGCGCCGGCGTCCTGTGGCTGGCCGCGCGCGCCGAGGGAGCGGCCGGCGCGGATGGACCGGCCGTTTACCAGAACGGCGCGTGGGCCACCGCCTACCTGGTGATGGCCGCGTCGATGGCGGTAGGCGTGCTCACGGTGCTGTTCTCGCGCGAGCCCGTACCGGCGCCATTGCCGCCCGCTCGCGACCTGCGCGAGTGGCTCCGCGGCGCGCTCGTCGAGCCCTTCGCGGACTTCCTGCGCCGCCACGGCATGCACGCCGTGCTGATCCTGGCGCTGATCGGCGTTTACCGGATCAGCGACGTGGTGATGGGCATCATGGCCAACCCGTTCTATGTGGACATGGGCTACAGCAAGGACGAGGTGGCCGCCGTCACCAAGGTATACGGCGTGATCATGACGCTGGCCGGCGCCTTCGTGGGCGGTGCGCTGTCGCTGCGCCTGGGCGTGATGCGCGTGCTCATGCTGGGCGCGCTGCTGTCGGCCGCCACCAACCTGCTGTTCGCCTGGCTGTCCGGCCACGGCCACGACGTCACGGCGCTGATCGCCGTCGTCTCGGCCGACAACCTCAGCGCCGGCATTGCCTCGGCCGCCTTCATCGCCTACCTCTCGGGACTGACGAACGTGAGCTATTCGGCCACGCAGTACGCCCTGTTCAGTTCGATGATGCTGCTGGCGCCCAAGTGGCTGGCGGGCTTCTCCGGCGCTTTCGTCGATGCCCATGGTTACACGAGCTTCTTCATCGGCACTGCCGCGCTGGGCCTGCCGGTGCTGGCACTGATCGCGCTGGCCGCGCGCATCGCCCCGGTCCGGCCGGCCGGCGGACCCTGACAAACGCTGCCCCCGTTCACATTTCTTTACGAAGCGCGCAAGTGCGCGACACAGCACGCAGGCACCATCGGGATTCCGTGTCTGCCCGCTACACTGAAAGCATGACTTCCCGCCTGTTGATGATCGAGGACGATGCCCGCCTGGCCCAGATGGTTTCGGCCTATCTGGCGCAATCGGGTTACGAGGTAACACACGCCGGCGACGGCGAAACCGGTCTGGAGCAGCTGCCGCTGGTGCAGCCGGAGCTCATCATCCTGGACCTGATGATGCCGGGCATCGACGGCCTGGAAGTGTGCCGCCGCATCCGCGCGCTGCCCAACGGACTGGCGCGAACCCCGGTGCTCATGCTCACGGCCAAGGGCGACCCCATGGACCGCATCATCGGTCTGGAACTGGGCGCCGACGACTACCTGCCCAAGCCCTTCGAGCCACGCGAGCTGCTGGCGCGCGTGCGCGCGGTGCTGCGCCGCCGCGGTGAAGGCACGGCGCCGGCCGAACGGATCACGCCGGTGCTGCGCTTCGGCTCTCTGGAAATCGACCGCGACGCGCGCACCGTCCAGGTGCGTGGCAACCCGTGCGAGCTCACCTCCTACCAGTTCGACCTGCTGGTCGCCATGGCCGAGCGCGCCGGGCGCGTGCTCACGCGCGACCAGATCATGGAAGCCGTGCGCGGCCGCGAGCTTGAGGCCTTCGACCGCTCGATCGATGTCCACATCGGCCGCATCCGCAACGCCATCGAGGACGACAGCAAGGACCCCAAGCGCATCCTGACGGTGCGCGGGGTGGGCTACGTGTTCGCGAAGCAGCAGTCATGAAGACCATGCAACCGGGGTGCCGCGCATGAGCAGGGGACTGCTGGGACAGCGCCTGTATCTGCGCATCTGGCTGGCCGTCGTGGCCGCGGTGGCCGTGCTCACACTGGTCGTGGGCTGGCTCTGGCAGGCAGCGCTCGACTATGAGCGCGCCCAGAACGACAACCGCACCGGGCGCACCCTCATCATCCGCAACGGCGCGGGCGACATCCTGGCACAGGCTCCCGCGCAGGCGGTGCGCGTGCCGGGCTCGGGCCTCGAGTTCCAGGTCGAGATGAAGGACGGCCAGATGCTCTACATCCAGCTGCCCCGGCCCAAGCGCCCCCCCGAAAGTCCGCTGATGGGTGGCCGCGCCCACGAGTGGCTGCGCACCACCCCGGGCTTTGTCTGGATGCTGACGCTGGTGGCGCTGGCCGTGGCCCTAGGCGCCTACCCGATCGTGCGCCGCCTGACCAAACGGCTGGAGGCCGTGCAGCGCGGCGTCGAGCGCTGGGGCAGCGGCGATCTCAGCACCCGCCTGCCCGTGCAGGGGCGGGATGAGGTGGCTTTCCTGGCCGAGCGCTTCAACGCCGCGGCCGAGCGGGTGCAGGCCCTGCTGCTGTCGCACAAGTCCCTGCTGGCCAATGCCTCGCACGAGCTTCGTTCGCCGCTGGCGCGCATCCGCATGGGGCTGGAGCTGATGGGGCAGGATCCTGGCACCGCGGTGCAGCGTGCGGAGATGTCGCGCAGCATCGATGAGCTGGACCAGCTCATCGACGAGATCCTGCTGGCCAGCCGCCTCGACGCCCGCGCCGACGACCCGGATGCCCTGGGCCCGACCGAAGAGGTGGACCTGATCGGCATGGCCGCCGAGGAATGCGCCCGCACCGGCGCCGATCTGCACATCGACGAAGGCAGCGCCCCGCTGCTGGTGCAGGGCCACGCGCGGCTGCTGCGCCGGCTCATGCGCAACCTGCTCGAAAACGCGCGCCGCTATGGCCAGCAAGGCAGCGGCGCGAACCCCGACGATCCTGCCGTGCAGATGCGGCTGGGCCGCATCCCCGGCGTCCCCCAGCCGCGCCTGCAGCTGGTGGTGCAGGATCACGGCCCCGGGGTGCCCGCGGCGCTGCGCGAGCGCATCTTCGAACCGTTCTTCCGGTTGCCGGGCGCCAGCGAGCGCGAAGGCGGCGTCGGACTGGGCCTGTCGCTCGTGCGCACCATCGCCCGGCGCCATGGCGGCGATGTGCGCTGCGAGGAACGCGAGGGTGGCGGGGCTCGGTTCGTGGTGGAGCTGCCCGCCTGAGTACCAGGCCTGCGTGCAGGCCCCCCACCGAACCGTTTCGATACTGAACCACCCTCCCCCAAATGGGGGATGACAGATTGTGGTCACAGACGACATAATGTCACGATGCTGTCACGCCGTTGAACGGATCGTCTGGCCTGGGCGCATAGGCTCCGGCTGATGGCAAACGGTCTCCCAACGACGTCCTTCCAAGGACTTCAAGCCGCCAATTGGTGGCTTTTTTTTGTCCGATCGCTGCAAGCCGCCCCGACCGCCCCACGACAGGCAAAAAAAGGCTCTGTCACCTAATCGTGTTGGCGGGTAAGATGGTGCACCATGCGCCGTCGCGACTTCCAGCGGCTTGTCGACTCTCTCAAGAGCCTGAGCCCGCACCAACTCCATCAGCTGAACGAGACC
>JAEZLX010000066.1 GCA_023415035.1 Pseudomonadota bacterium
GCGCGCTTGAACCAGCCGGCGTTGGGCTCCACATCCCAGACCCTGTCCGCCACGCCATCGTGCCAGCGCAGCGCATCGCCCTCCAGCGACAGGCGGTAGCTGTCGGCGGGCTGCGCCGCCGCCTCGAACAGCCGGCGCAGCTCGCCGGCCAGGCCCGGGTGGGCAAACATCACGCCCATCTCGGTGTTCAGGTAGGCCGAGCGCGGATCGAAGTTGAACGAGCCGACGAAGCCGCGCTCGCCATCGACCACGAAGGACTTGGTGTGCAGGCTCGCGCCACCGGCGGACTGCCAGGTCTGGCCCGGCAGCACCGTCAGCCCGCCCGAACCCAGCAGGCCGGCGCGGGCGGCGTGCGAGGCGGGCGAATGCCGCATCTCCCACAACTTCACGCCCGCCTGTAACAGGGGCTTGCGGTAGCCCATGTAGCCGGCATGCACCACGGGCACGTCGGTGGCCGAGAGGGAGTTGGTCACGACGCCCACATCGACCCCGCGCGCGGCCTGCCCCGCAAACAGCATCGCGCCCGCGCTGCCTGGCACGAAATAGGGCGAGATCACGCGCAGCTCACGGCGGGCTGAAAACAGCATGGACAGCACGTCGTACATCAGCCAGCGTTCGGGCGCGCGCCGCGCCGAGATGGCGGCCGCCTTCTGCGGGGGGTCGGAGAGCACGCGCAGATCGTCGACGCGGTACATCGTGGCCGACAGGGGTGAGGTCCGCTCCTGCAGCAGCGCCCCGCCTGCCAGCGCCTGCACGTAGGCGGAGGCGCGCGCCTGTTCGCGCCAGGCCGCGCGCGAGCGGGCCAGCAGCGCAGGATCGGGTTTGGCGCGGTCGCCATGCAGCGCGCGCAGCGGGATGACCTCGGCGCTGTTCCAGAACTGGTCGAAGATGCGGCTGGCCTGGCGCACGCCGTCGCCCACGAGCAGCAGGTCGGCATCGTGGAAGTTGGTGCTTTCCGAGGCGTCGAAGTACTCGTCTCCGATGTTGCGGCCGCCCACGAGGGCCACGCGGTTGTCCGCGATCCACGCCTTGTTGTGCATGCGCCGGTTGGTGCTGACCAGTCGCAGTGCCATCTCCAGCGCGCGCCGCAGGGCGGTGTTGCGGTTGCGCGCGGGGTTGAACAGGCGCACCTCCAGGTTGGGCAGCGCGTCCATGGCCAGCAGCACGTCGTCGCGCCCGGCGCCGTTCATGTCGTCGATCAGCATGCGCACACGCACGCCGCGCTCGGCGGCCGAGATCAGCGCCTCCTTGAGCAGGCGGCCGGTCAGGTCGTCATGCCAGATGTAGTACTGCACGTCGAGACTGCGCCCGGCCTCGCGCGCGGCCAGGGCCCGCAGGACGAAGGCATCGAGGTTGCGCGTGACCAGCGCTGCGCCGCTGGCACCGCCCAGCCGTTCGTCCCACGGCGCCAGCAGGCGGTCCAGCGCGGTCTGATCGGACTGCACCGGCAGCGCGTCGCTGGGTGCTCCCTGGGCGCGGCGGGCGAACTCGCCCCACAGCCACATGGACAGCGACGACAGCAACAGCAGGCTCAAGGCGGTCAGGGCGACCCAGTGCAGGGTTTTCATGCGGGCAGTTTACGCAGCCGGCCGGCCCGACCCGCGGACTATCGCGTCGCGATCGACCTAGGGAAAGTCCCATCAGGGATGGCCCTTTGATTGTCGTCACACCGACAACACGGCGTCAAACATCGGTCCTACCATGCGCTCATCCAGACAAGGCACGGTGCTTTTAGCAGCACCCGTTCCCACACGAGGCCGGCGGTCAACAGCCGGCACAAGGAGACGACGACATGCAGACAACCTTCCCCCGGCTGCTGCTGGAGCATGCGCGGCAGCGGCCAGACGCGCCAGCCATGCGCGAGAAGGAATACGGCATCTGGCAGACCACGACGTGGCGCGCCATGGCCGAACTGGTCGATGCCATGGCCTGCGGCCTGCACCAGGCAGGCTTGCAGCGCGGCGAGCATCTCGTGGTGATCGGAGCCAACCGCCCGCGCCTGTATGCAGCGATGATGGCCGCCCAGGCGCTGGGCGCGATTCCGGTGCCGCTGTACCAGGACGCCGTGGCCGGCGAGTGCGTGTTCCCCATCAACAACGCCGAGGTGCGCTTCGCCGTCGTCGAGGACCAGGAGCAGGTCGACAAGATGCTCGAGATCCGCGACCAGTGCCCGCAGCTGGGTCACCTCTTCTACGACGACCCGCGCGGCCTGCGCAATTACGATCAGCCGGGCCTGTCCAGCCTTGACTCGCTGCTGGAGGCCGGACGTGCCTTCGCCACGCAGCATCCCGGCTTCGTGCAGGGCGAAATCGAAAAGGCCGGCCCCGACGATGTGGCCGCGATGTTCTTCACCTCGGGCACCACTGGCAACCCCAAGGGCGTGGTGCACACCCACCGCACCCTGATCGACCGCGCCACCGTGGGCAGCCGCTTCGACAAACTCACCGAGCGCGACGAGGTGCTGGCCTATCTGCCCCCGGCCTGGATCGGCCAGAACATCTTCAGCTACGCGCAGTGGCTGGTCACCGGCTACGTGGTGAACTGCCCCGAGTCGGGCGCCACCGTCTCGATCGACCTCAAGGAAGTGGGCCCCACCTACTACTTCGCGCCGCCGCGCGTGTTCGAGGGCCTGCTGACCAGTGTGATGATCCGCATGGAAGACGCCGGCGCGATCAAGCGCAAGATGTTTCACTCCTTCATGGACGTGGCGCGCCGCGTCGGCCCCGCCCTGATGGACGGCAAGCCCGTTGGCCTGACCGACCGCATCTTCTACGGCATCGGCAACTTCCTGGTCTACGGTCCGCTGCGCAACAGCCTGGGCCTGTCGCGCGTGCGTGTGGCCTACACCGCGGGCGAGGCCATCGGCCCCGACCTGTTCAGCTTCTACCGTTCCATCGGCATCAACCTCAAGCAGCTGTACGGCTCCACCGAGACCGCCGTGTTCGTGTGCCTGCAACCCGATCACGAGGCGCGTGCCGACACCGTGGGCGTGCCCTGCGACGGCGTGGAGATCAAGCTCTCGGACAGTGGCGAGATCCTGGTGAAGTCACCCGGCCTGCTCAAGGAATACTACAAGAACCCCAAGGCCACCGAGGAAGTGCTCACCGCCGACGGCTGGTACCACACGAGCGACGCCGGCTTCATCGACAAGGACGGGCACCTGAAGATCATCGACCGCGTCAAGGACGTCGGCCGCATCAGGGGCGGCGACCACGACGGCGCCATGTTCGCGCCCAAGTACGTCGAGAACAAGCTCAAGTTCTTTTCGCACATCAAGGAGGCGGTGGCTTTCGGCGACGGACGCGAGAAGGTCTGCGTGATGATCAACATCGACTTCGAGGCCGTGGGCAACTGGGCCGAGCGCCGCAACCTGCCCTATGCCGGCTACACCGATCTGGCGCAAAAGCCCGAGGTCTACGAGCTCATCAAGGACTGCGTGGAGAAGGTCAACGCCGATCTCAGCCGCGACGATCTGCTCGCCGGCAGCCAGATCAGCCGCTTCCTCGTGCTGCACAAGGAACTGGACGCCGACGACGGCGAGCTCACGCGCACCAACAAGGTCCGCCGCGGCTTCATCGGGGAGAAGTATGCGGTGCTGGTCGATGCGCTGTACAGCGGCAAGACCGAGCAGTACATCGAGACCCAGGTCAAGTTCGAAGACGGCCGCACCGGCAGCGTGAGCGCGACGCTCAAGATCATGGACGCCCGGGTCTACGAGCCCATCAAGGCGGCCGCCTGAGGCGCGACGGCGCAACACGAGGGACCACACCCCCATGAGCAGCAACAAGAAGATCGGCGACGTCATCCTCGACGTCCAGAACATCAGCCTCCGCTTCGGCGGCGTCAAGGCGCTGACCGACATCTCCTTCAACGTAAGGGAGCACGAGATCCGCGCCATCATCGGCCCCAACGGCGCGGGCAAGAGCTCGATGCTCAACGTCATCAACGGCGTCTACCGCCCGCAGCAGGGCGAGATCATCTACCGCGGCCAGAAGCGCCGCGACATGAACACCTACGAAGCGGCCAAGAGCGGCATCGCACGCACCTTCCAGAACATCGCGCTGTTCAAGGGCATGAGCGTGCTCGACAACATCATGACCGGGCGCAATCTCAAGATCCAGACCCACTTCCTGCTGCAGGCGCTGTACTGGGGTCCGGCGCAGAAGGAAGAGATCGCGCACCGCAGGAAGGTCGAAGAGATCATCGACTTCCTCGAAATCCAGCACATCCGCAAGACGCCGGTGGCGCGCCTGCCCTACGGCCTGCAAAAGCGCGTCGAACTCGGCCGCGCGCTGGCCGCCGAGCCGCAGATCCTGCTGCTGGACGAGCCGATGGCCGGGATGAACGTCGAAGAGAAGCAGGACATGTGCCGCTTCATCCTCGACGTCAACGACCAGTTCGGCACCACCATCGTGCTCATCGAGCACGACATGGGGGTGGTGATGGACATCTCGGACCGGGTCGTGGTGCTCGACTACGGCAAGAAGATCGGGGACGGCACGCCGGACGAGGTGCGCGGCAACCAGGATGTGATCAATGCCTACCTCGGCGTGGCGCACTGAAGGGGAATCATGAGCAATTTCAGTTTCTTTCTCGAAGTCCTGATCGGCGGCCTGCTCTCGGGCGTGATGTATGCGCTGGTGGCGCTGGGCTTCGTGCTGATCTACAAGGCGTCCGGCGTGTTCAACTTCGCGCAAGGGGCGATGGTGCTCTGCGCCGCGCTCACCTTCGTGACGCTCACCGAACGCGACGTGCCGTTCTGGCTCGCCGGCCTGATCACGCTGGCGATCATGGTGACGCTGGCGGTCGCCGTCGAGCGGGTGGTGCTGCGG
>JAEZLX010000206.1 GCA_023415035.1 Pseudomonadota bacterium
CGGTCCGACACCCTGTGCAGAATATGGTCAGCGCCACAACTCCCGAACAGGGAACCGAATCCATGTCCAACCGAACCGTTTTCTATGTCTCCGACGGCACCGGCATCACGGCCGAGGCCTTCGGCAACGCCATCCTGGCCCAGTTTGAGGTCCCGCTGCGACGGGTCCGTCTGCCCTTCCTGGACACCGTGGACAAGGCGCACCAGGCGGTGCGGCAGATCAACCACACCGCTGAGGTCGACGGCAAGCGTCCGCTGGTGTTCACCACCGTGGTCCACGCCGATGTGCTCGCCGTCCTCAAGACCCAGTGCAAGGCAAAACTGTTCGACCTGTTCGACACCTTCGTCAAGCCCATCGAGGAAGAGCTGACCGTCAAGTCGAACCACCGCGTGGGGCGCTTTTCCGACATTTCCAAGAGCAAGGAATACAACGACCGCATCGAGGCCATCAACTTCGCTCTCGCGCACGACGACGGCCAGAGCGACCGCGACCTGGAGAGCGCGGACGTGATCCTGGTGGGCGTCAGCCGCAGCGGAAAGACGCCCACCTCGCTGTACCTGGCCATGCAGCACGGCCTGAAGGCATCGAACTACCCGCTCATTCCCGAGGATTTCGAGCGACGCAAGCTGCCGCCGGCACTGGTGCCCTATCGCAAGAAACTGTTCGGCCTGACGATCGCCCCCGAGCGTCTATCGGAGATCCGCAACGAGCGCCGGCCGGGCTCGCGCTACGCCAGCCTGGACAACTGCCGCCGCGAGGTGCATGAGGCGGAGGCCATGATGCGGCGCGAGGGCATCCGGTGGCTGTCCACGACCACCAAGTCGATCGAGGAAATCGCCACCACCATCCTGCAGGAGTTGCAGCCGGCGCGGCTGGCCTACTGAAGGCGCCTGCAGGGCAGCGCCAGGTTCAGGCTCCAGATTCGCCGCCCTGCTTGGCCTGCCGCTTCTTGCGCGAAGCCTCGGCCAGCGCCGAGGCGCCACCGTGCGCGTGGCGCGACAGTGCAAACGACAGGAACAGTTTGAGCCACAGCGTCGAGCCGGCGACGGCGATCCAGTCCTCTCGCGCCAGCGCCTGGAAGCCCAGCACCGCCACCAGCACGCCGACGAGCACCACCCCGCCGATCAGATTGATGATCATCTCGAAAGGGGCGAACTTTTCCGCATTCGGCGGCGGCATGCCCTTTTTCAGCGCCACCTCCGAGAAATCGCGGCGCACCACGATGCGCCAGGCGCGTCGCAGCCAGAAGAAGGCCACCGGCACCAGGGCCAGCAGAAACAGCCAGTTGAGGATGAAGATGCTCATGCGTTGTCGGACTTTCGGTGCGCCAATGCCGCCAGTATCGGGCAGAACGGGCGCACCCTGGACAAAAAAGGCCCCGTTGGCCTGACAGTCAACGGGGCCAGGACCCCGGGAGACGTGCTCCCGGAGTGACAGGTTCACGCCATCAGTGCGAGATGGCGCCGCCAGCACCACGCGGCACGCGCACCTGCTCGACCAGCTCCTGGATGTGCGCCGGCACCGGAGCGGACGCCTTGCTCACCAGATAGGCCACGATGAAGTTCACCAGGGCGCCCACGGTGCCGATGCCCTCGGGCGAGATGCCCAGGAAGCCGTTCTCGCCACCGACCAGGCCCAGGTACTCGGTACCCTTGATGAAGAAGATGCCCTTGTGCGCGAACACATAGAACAGCGTCGTGAACAGGCCCGCCAGCATGCCGACCGTTGCACCCTTGCTGCTGATGGTCTTGCTGAAGATGCCCATCATGATCGCCGGGAAGATCGACGAGGCCGCGATACCGAAGGCCAGCGCCACGGTACCCGCCGCGAAGCTGGGTGGATTCAGACCCAGCCAGCCGGAGATCACGATGGCCACGGCCATGGCCACCTTGCCGGCCATCAGCTCACCCTTCTCGGTGATGTCGGGTTTGAACACGCCCTTGATCAGGTCGTGCGACACGGCCGAAGAGATCGCCATCAGCAGACCGGCAGCGGTCGACAGCGCGGCAGCCAGACCACCCGCAGCCACCAGCGCGATCACCCAGTTGGGCAGTTGCGCGATTTCGGGGTTGGCCAGCACGATGATGTCGGCATTCACCGTCAGCTCGTTGCCCTTCCAGCCAGCGGCTTCGGCCTTGGCCAGCACATCGGCGTTCTTGGTCTTGTCGTTGTAGAACTGAATGCGGCCGTCGCCGTTCTTGTCCTCGAACTTCAGCAGGCCGGTTTGCTCCCAGCGCTTCATCCAGTCGGGACGATCGTCGTACTTCAGGCTGGCCTCGGGCGCGAACAGGTTGCCATTGGCCTTGACCACGTCGGGCTTGACCTCCAGCTGGCCGTCCGCACCGGAGCCGATGCCGACCGCGGTGTTGGTCGTGCCGAACAGGTTCAGACGGGCCATGGCGCCCACGGCCGGAGCGGTGGTGTACAGCAGCGCGATGAACACCAGCGCCCAGCCGGCGGACATGCGGGCGTCGTGCACCTTGGGCACCGTGAAGAAGCGGACGATCACGTGCGGCAGACCGGCGGTACCGATCATCAGCGACATCGTGAAGCAGAACATGTTCAGCATCGAACCGGCCGACGACGTGGTGTACTGGCTGAAGCCGAGGTCGGTCACCACCTGGTCGAGCTTGGCCAGCAGCGACACGTCGGTGCCCGCCAGGTCGGAGCCCAGGCCCAGCTGCGGCAGGAAGTTGCCGGTCAGGTTCAGCGAGATGAAGAACGCCGGCACCAGGTAGGCCAGGATCAGCACGATGTACTGGGCCACCTGGGTGTAGGTGATGCCCTTCATGCCGCCGAACACCGCGTAGAAGAACACGATGGCCTGGCCGATGTAGATGCCCATTTCGCTGGACACACCCAGGAAGCGCGAGAAGGTCACGCCCACACCGGTCATCTGGCCGATGATGTAGGTAGTGGAGGCCACCAGCAGGCAGATCACGGCCACGGTACGGGCCGTCTGCGAGTAGTAGCGGTCACCGATGAACTGGGGCACCGTGAACTTGCCGAACTTGCGCAGGTACGGCGCCAGCAGGCAGGCCAGCAACACGTAGCCGCCTGTCCAGCCCATCAGGAACACGGCACCGCCGTAGCCCATGTTGGAGATCAGGCCGGCCATCGACAGGAACGAGGCCGCCGACATCCAGTCGGCCGCCGTTGCCATGCCGTTGGTGATCGGGTGCACACCGCCGCCGGCCACATAGAACTCGGACGTACTGCCCGCACGCGCCCAGAAAGCGATGCCGATGTAGATCGCGAAGGTAAAGCCCACCACGAGGTAGGTCAGGGTTTGAAGCTCCATGGTTCTGGTTCCTTCCGATCAGTCTTCGTGAACGTCGAACTTGCGGTCGATGGCGCTCATCTTCTTGGCGTACCAGAAGATCAGGGCAATGAACACATAGATCGACCCTTGGTGGGCGAACCAGAACCCGAGGGGATATCCGCCGAGTTTGATGCTGTTGAGTGGGCCGGCCAGGATAATGCCGGCGACGTAGGACACCACGAACCAGATGACCAATACCTTGGTCAGCAGGCCGAGCGTCGCGGACCAGTAGGCCCGCGCGTTGCCATCTTGTTTCATGTCTGACATCTCCTCATTCAATGACGGATGGAGCGGATAACCGCCGCGCTTTGCATGCCACCTGCCGTCTTGGCGAACCCTTGATCCGCGCGGCTTCTGGCATTACGCGATGCACTTTGTCGCCGCTTTCTTACGGCAAAATTTCGTCACCCGATCCATGCGCACCACCCTAGGGAAAGCCCCTAGCAAAAAACCCGGTGATGGCAGCGCCCGTTGCGCCGCACGCACGGCGCCATCCGGCGAAGGCGCAAAGAAAAAGGGGCTCCGGAAATCCGGAGCCCCTTTCAATTGAGGGCCAAGTCTGGCTGGCCGCTTGCCGATCAGGCCAGAGCTGCTTCGGGCGCCGCCACGGGGGCCGACGTGCGGATCAGGTAATCGAACGCGCTGAGCGCGGCCTTGGCACCTTCGCCTGCGGCGATCACGATCTGCTTGTACGGCACCGTGGTGCAGTCGCCGGCGGCGAACACGCCCGGCACGTTGGTCTGGCCCTTGGCATCGACCACGATCTCGCCGAAGCGGCTCAGGTCCACCGTGCCCTTGATCCATTCGGTGTTGGGCACCAGGCCGATCTGCACGAACACGCCGGCCACCGGCACGACATGCTCCTCGCCCGTGGCGCGGTCCTTGTACTTCAGGCCGTTGACCTTGCCGTCGGCACCGGTGATCTCCGTGGTCTGCGCGTTGACATGAATCTCGACGTTGGGCAGGCTCTTGAGCTTGCTCACCAGCACCGCGTCGGCCTTGAGCTGGTCGGCGAACTCGATCACGGTCACGTGCTCGACAACACCGGCCAGGTCGATGGCAGCCTCGACACCCGAGTTGCCGCCGCCGATCACCGCCACGCGCTTGCCCTTGAACAGCGGACCGTCGCAGTGCGGGCAGTAGGCCACGCCCTTGTTCTTGTATTCCTGCTCGCCGGGCACGTTGACATTGCGCCAGCGCGCGCCGGTGGACAGGATCACCGTCTTCGACTTGAGCGAGCCGCCATTGGCCAGCTTGACCTCGATCAGACCGCCGGGCTCGGCGGCGGGAATCACGGCCTCGGCGCGCTGCAGGTTCATGATGTCGGCATCGTAGGCACGCACATGGGCTTCCAGCGCCGCGGCGAACTTCGGACCGTCGGTCTCCAGCACCGAGATGTAGTTCTCGATCGCCATCGTGTCGTTGACCTGACCGCCGAAACGCTCGGCCGCCACGCCCACCCGGATGCCCTTGCGGGCCGCGTACACGGCCGCTGCCGAGCCGGCCGGGCCGCCACCGACGATCAGCACGTCGAACGGGTCCTTGGCGCTGAGCTTCTCGGCCTCGCGCGCTGCAGCGCCGGTGTCGAGCTTGGCCACGATTTCCTCGATGGTCATGCGGCCCGAGGCAAACATCTGCTCGCCCTGGAACACCATGGGCACGGCCATGACCTCGCGCTTCTCGACCTCCTGCTGGAAGGTGCCGCCCTCGATCACCGTGGTGCGGATCTTCGGGTTGAGGATGGCCATGAGCGAGAGCGCCTGCACCACGTCCGGGCAGTTGTGGCAGCTCAGCGACATGTAGACCTCGAAGTCGTGCTCGCCGTTGAGCGCCTTGATACTGTCAATGACCGACTGCTCGACCTTCGGAGGGTGACCGCCCGTCCACAGCAGCACCAGTACCAGCGAGGTGAACTCGTGCCCCAGCGGCAGGCCGGCGAAACACACGCCCTGGCTTTCGCCTTCACGGGCAACCAAGAACGAGGGCTTGCGTGCGTTGCTGCCCGACAGGTCCAGCGAAATCTTGCCGCCGCCGGCTTCGACGATGTCGTTCAGCAGCCCGCGCATGTCGTTGCTGGCCTCGCTGTCGTCCAGCGAAGCGATCAGGCGAATGGGCTGGCGCAGCATGCCCATGTACTGCTGCAATTGGGCCTTGAGGGTATCGTCGAGCATGATGAACTCCTGAAAAATATGCGAATGCATCGATGGTTTCAATGCCGCTGTTGCATGGATCTGGTGCCAGATCCATGAGGCAGCGGTACTGCCGTGCAACGCGCCGCGGGCGCGGCGCGTTAGTTACAGAGAGATCAGATCTTGCCGACCAGATCCAGCGAGGGGGTCAGCGTCTTGGCGCCTTCCTTCCACTTGGCCGGGCACACTTCGTTCGGGTGGGCGGCGACGAACTGTGCAGCCTTGAGCTTGCGCAGGGTTTCGGACACGTCACGGGCGATGGCGTTGTCGTGCACTTCCATCGTCTTGATCACGCCTTCGGGGTTGATCACGAAGGTACCGCGCAGGGCCAGACCTTCTTCCTCGATGTGCACGCCGAAAGCTTTGGTCAGCTGATGGGTGGGGTCACCGACCAGGGGGAACTTGGCCTTGCCGACGGCAGCGGAGGTCTCGTGCCACACCTTGTGCGAGAAGTGGGTGTCGGTCGTCACGATGTAGACCTCGGCACCGGCCTTCTGGAACTCGGCGTAGTTTTCAGCGGCGTCTTCGATTTCGGTCGGGCAGTTGAAGGTGAAGGCAGCCGGCATGAAGATCACGACGGACCACTTGCCCTTGAGGGTCTGTTCGGTCACTTCGATGAATTCGCCCTTGCCGCTGCGGTTGACGAACGCGGTGGTCTTGAACGGCTGAACTTGGGTATTGATCAGGGACATGGTCTCTCCTAGGTTGGTTAACGGATAAGAAATCACGCTTGGCGTGCCGTGATAGGGTAAATCATAGACGAGAACTATGGATATTCTTTATTGATAGTCTCTATTGGACCCATAGATTTTGCGAGAGGGGTTGACGGCCTCCTGCACCGAATGGACAGCAGCGGTTGCCGGAATGCCCATCCCTTGGGCACCAGTTTTTTGCTGCGCACCTCTTAAATGAGAAAAATTCTTATTTATAATCTGAGCCATCATCCCTGACATCAGCACGTACAGCCATGGCACTGACACTCTCCATCCTTGGTGGCAGCCTTGTCCTGATCGTCGCAGCCGCGCTGTGGGCACTGCGCCGCTGATGGCATCGTCCCACCCACCATGAACAACCGCGCCGCCGCTCTTGACCACCCTGCCTGGGGCACACAGCGCCGGCCTGCGTCTGCCAGCTCCCACGTGACCCGCCGCCTGCTCATCATTGCGTCCGTCATCGGATTTCACGTCCTGGCCCTGTGGGCACTGCAAAGCGGCCTGCTGCGGCGCGCCGTGGAAGTGGTGATCCCCGTGGAGGTGATGGCCGAACTGATCGAGCCCCCCCGTCCGGAAGCGCCGCCTGCGCCGCCACCACCGGAACCCAAACCGCAGGTGCAGCCACAGCCCAAGCCGCAGCCCCGACCGGTCGAGAGGACGCCGGAGCCCGCGCCCCTGCCGGTGGCCGTGGCCGCCCCGGCCCCCCCGGACAACGCGCCCGTCGTCCCGGTCGCACCGGCGGAGCCGGCACCGCCCGCGCCCCCTGCTCCGCCTGCGCCGGCAGCGCCGGCGATCGAGCTGCCTTTGGCCTCCGCCACCTATCTCAACAACCCGAAACCTGCATACCCTTCCATATCAAGGCGTCTTGGCGAGACAGGCAAAGTCGTCTTGCGCGTATGGGTACGAAACGATGGCACTCCCGGTGAAATTTCGGTTGCAGAGTCCAGTGGCTTCGAACGACTTGATCGCGCAGCCATCGACGCTGTACGCCGCTGGCGCTTCGTTCCCGGCAAGCGTGGAGGCATCCCCGAAGAGATGTGGGCCATGGTACCGATCCGATTTGAGAGGCCGGAATAAACCACAACCCAAACCATCAGCACAGGCTGACTTCAAATTTCTTTTGCCAACTTCGAGAACCCCATGGATTCGAACACTGCCTCTTCCGGTCTGGTCCACGTCTGGACCCAGGGTGACGCCGTGACCCGCACGGTCGCGATCGTCCTGCTCATCATGTCGCTCAGCACCTGGATCATCATCCTGTGGAAGCTGCTGGACCTGCGCGCCAACCGCAAGCAGGCCGCCGGCGTGGAAGGCTTCTGGCACAGCGCCGACTTCGCCGAAGGGCTGGACAAGCTCGGCCCGGCCGAGGGCAACCCGTTCCGGGCGCTGGCCACCGAAGGTCGCGAAGCCGTTCGCCACATCGTGCACAAGGACGCCCACAGCGGCCCTCAGCTGCACGACGACCTGGACGTGAGCGACTGGGTCGAGCGGAGCCTGCGTCACAGCCTCGATGACCACGCCGCCCGCTCGCAAAGCGGTCTGTCGGTGCTGGCCACCGTGGCCTCCACGGCGCCCTTCGTCGGCCTGTTCGGCACGGTCTGGGGCATCTACCACGCCCTGCTGGGCATCGGTGCCTCCGGCCAGGTCAGCATCGACAAGGTGGCCGGCCCCATCGGCGAAGCGCTCATCATGACCGCCCTCGGTCTGCTGGTCGCCATCCCGGCCGTGCTCGGCTACAACGCCCTGGTGCGCGCCAACAAGGCCATCACGCACAAGCTCAACCGCTTTGCGCACGACCTCCACGCCTACCTGGTCACCGGCGCCCGCGTGACCACCGGCAGCAGCGACGGCAAGGTTCTGCCGATGCGCAAAGCCTGAGGAACAGCACCATGGCCATCGGAACCCAGGACGACAGCGATGCCATGATGAGCGAGATCAACATGATCCCGTTCATCGACGTGATGCTGGTGCTGCTGATCATCTTCATCATCACCGTGCCCGTCATCAAGCACTCGGTCAACATCGACCTGCCCCGCGCCAGCAACGAGAAGGTGCTCGACAAGCCGGAGAACATCCGCCTGTCGGTGGATGCCGAGGGCGCCTACTACTGGAACGAGGCCAAGGTCGACGACGACGAGTTCCACCGCCGCCTCGGCGAGACCGCGACTATGGAGCCGCAGCCGGAGCTGCACATCCGCGGCGACAAGGCGGTGCGCTACGAGCGCGTGGCCCAGGCCATGGCGGCCGCACAGCGCGCCGGCGTCAGGAAGATCGGTTTCATCACCGAACCCGACGCCCCCTGACCGTCCCGGTCAGCACACCAGGAGCACCGACATGCCCGATACCGTGATGCCCACCACCGCCGGCCGCACCCCGGCCGGCACCGCCGCCCGGGTAGCTCGGCCCATGCAGGCCGACCAGGGACTGGTGGTCCGCAGCGGCGAACTGCTGCAGGGCCGCAGCTCGATAGCGATCGAGCACAACGGCGCGCTCTACCGTCTGCAGACCACGCGTCAGGGCAAGCTCATCCTGACGAAGTGAATAAAGGGATCAGGCCCCCAGCGCCGCGATACCGGCGCGCGCGATCTGCGCGTCCTCGTTCGACTTGACGCCGCTGACCCCCACGGCGCCCAGGCAGTGGCCGTCGCGGACGATGGGAACGCCACCCTCGAGCATGCCCTCGATGAACGGGGCGCTGAGGAACGACACCCGGCCCTGGTTGATCATGTCCTCGTACACCTTGCTCTCGCGCACGCCCACGGCGGCTGTGCGCGCCTTGGCCGGGGCAATGTGGGCGGAGATGGGGGCCGCACCATCGAGCCGCTGCAGCCACAGCAGGTGGCCGCCATCGTCCACGATGGCAATGGTGACGGCCCACTGGTTCTTCAGGGCTTCGGCTTCGGCAGCGGCGGCAATGGCCTTGACGTCGGCCAGTTCGAGTACGGCTTTGTTTTTCATGAACTTTCTTCGGTTAACGGGATTCAATATGGTATGGTCGCGACCGGGGTTGCCGGTGCGTCCATGACGAACCATACCGCAGGTCTTGCGGAGGCGCTCGTCACGGCGTTTCACCCCCGGCTCGTGCCCTGCATTCCGATGCCGGCTCAATGCGACGGAGAATTTCGAGATGAACCAACCGCACCCTCTGCCTACCTATGACCGCTCCACCGCGGCCCTGTCCACCGCACGAAACAAGGTGTTGCGCAACACCTACTGGCTGCTGGCGCTGTCGATGCTGCCCACCGCGCTGGGCGCCTGGTTCGGCCTGCGGACCGGCATCGTCGCCGGCCTGACCGGCGGCGTCGGCCTCATGGTGTTCCTGGGCGGCGCCTTCGCCTTCATGTTCGCGATCGAGAAGCTCAAGAACTCGGCCTCCGGCATTCCGGTGCTGCTGGCCTTCACCTTCTTCATGGGCCTGATGCTATCGCGCATCCTGGCCATGGTGCTGGGCTTCAAGAACGGTTCTGATCTGGTGATGACCGCCTTTGGTGGCACGGCCGGCGTGTTCCTGGTCATGGCCAGCCTGGCCACCGTGATCAAGCGCGACCTTTCGGGCATGGGCAAATGGCTGTTCGTGGGCGCCCTGGGCATCCTGATCGGCGGCGTGATCAACGTGTTTGTCGGCAGCCCCGCCGCGTTCGCCACGATCGCCACGCTGGCCATCGTGATCTTCAGCCTCTACATCCTGTATGACCTCAAGCGCATCATCGACGGCGGCGAGACCAACTACATCACCGCCACCCTGGGCCTGTACCTAAGCCTGTACAACGTCTTCCAGAGCCTGCTGGCCCTGCTGGGCATCTACGGTGGCGAGGACTGAGTGAGCCATCGAGTCCCCGGAGGAAACGCCGTCACACGGCACCCGGGGGCACACTCTGCGGACGGGCACCTGTCCGGACATACCAAGGGAGCCATGGGCTCCCTTTTTCCGTAAGGGGGACTCAAGATCGGCCGCCTGCTGCCGACATCTCGGTCATGCGCCCCTCCATCCGACTTCCCATGATCGCCATCATCGCCACGGCCCTGACAGGCTGTGACCTGCTCGGTGTCGAGACCGCCAGCCAGATTGCGGCCCGCAAGGAAGCGGAAGGCAAGGCCATCGGCAGCGCATGCCGGCATGCGGTGCGCAGCATCGAGGACTGCTTCGAGTCCAATCCGCGCGCTGGCAAGGCCGCCATCTTTGCCGGCTGGAAGGAGATGGACCAGTACATGCGCGACAACGCCGTCGTCGGCATGCCGCGCGCCCTGCCGAGCCGCAAGCTCCCGCAGGATATTGAGGAGCCCGCTGCAGAGGGCCGCATGCCCACAGGCGGCACGGCGGCAATCGGCACACGCCTGTAACCACCCACCAACGGCGCTTACGCGGCCGGGTCCGCGCGCTCGAACACCGCAATGCTTTCGACATGCGCGGTGTGGGGGAACATGTTGACCACCCCCGCCGCGACGCAGCGGTAGCCGGCCTGGTGCACCAGCAGGCCTGCGTCGCGCGCGAGCGTGGCCGGGTTGCAGCTCACATAGACGATGCGGCGCGGCGGTGTCCAGCCGTCGCTGTTGGCGGGCAGAGGCGGCGCGCCCTCGGCTCCGATGCGTGCCTGATGCAGGTCGGCCAGGGCCTTGACCAGCGCGAAGGCGCCCTCGCGCGGCGGATCGACCAGCCAGCGGTCGGCCACGCCGTCGGCCACCAGCAGTTCGGGCGTCATCTCGAACAGGTTGCGCGCGACAAACCGCGTCGGCGCGAGACGCCCCCCCTGGCGCTGCTGGTTGTACTGCAGGTTCTGGCGCGAGCGCGCCACCAGTGCCTCGCTGCCCTCTATGCCCAGCACCTCGCCCGCCATGGTGGCGATGGGCAGCGTGAAATTGCCCAGACCACAGAACCAGTCGATCACGCGCTCGTCGGGGCGCGCGTCCAGCAGTCGCAGGGCACGTCCCACCAGCACGCGGTTGATGTGCGGGTTGACCTGGGTAAAGTCGGTCGGCTTGAACGGCATCGTGATGCCGAACTCGGGCAGGCTGTAGGCCAGCTGCGGGCCGCCTTCGTCGAGCAGGTGCACGGTGTCCGGCCCCTTCGGCTGCAGCCACCATTGCACACCGTGCTCGCCAGCAAAGGTCCGCAGGCGAGCCTTGTCGGCGTCACTCAGCGGCTCCAGGTGGCGCAGCACCAGGGCCGTGACCTCGTCACCGCAGGCCAGCTCGATCTGCGGGCAGGTTTCGCGCGCGTCCATGCCGAAGATCAGCGCGCGCAGCGGCACCAGCATCGCGCTCACATGCGGGGGCAACACATGACAGACCGACATGTCGGCCACGTAGCGGCTCTTGCGCTCGTGAAAGCCGATCAGCACCTCGCCCTTCTTGTGGACATAGCGCACCGACAGGCGGGCGCGGTAGCGGTAGCCCCAGGCCGGCCCCTCGATGGGGCGCAGCAGGGTCTCGGGCCTGACCTTGCCCAGGTGCCAGAGGTTGTCCTCCAGCACGCGCTGCTTGACGGCGACCTGAGCCGTCGGATGCAGGTGCTGCATCTTGCAGCCGCCGCAGGCGCCGGCATGCAGGCCGAAATGCGGGCAGCCGGGACGCACGCGCAGCGGCGATTCGCGGTGGATATCGGTGGCGGTGGCCGCTTCCCAGTTGTTCTTGCGGCGGTTCACCTGGGCACTGACAATCTCGAAGGGCAAGGCACCCTCGACGAACACCACCTTGCCGTCGGGCCGGTGGGCAATGCCCTGGGCCTCGATGTCCAGCGATTCGATGGCAAGCCAGCCTTCAGGCAGGCTGTCGGGAGCGGGGGTGGCGGTGGTCTGGTCTGTCGTGGGGCATTCGGAACTCATCTCCGTATTGTCTCAGGCGCGTCGCTCACCCCTGCCACGCATCCAGGTATTCGCGCCAGTGAGGCTCGTCATGCGCCAGGCCGGCGAGCGTCTGGCGCACGTAGGCGATCTCCTGCCCGTACTCGGCTTCGGTGAAGCCGCCGCGCATTTTCTGAAAGCGGCAGTACATGAGGTAGGTATTGAGCACGTCGGTTTCGCAGTAACGGCGTATGTCCTCCAGCCCGCCCTGGCGGTACTGGTTCCACACCTGCGAGCCGTCCATGCCCAGCTTGCCCGGAAAGCCGCACAGCTTGGCCAGCGCATCGAGCGGCGCGTTGTTGCGGGGCGTGTACATGGCCAGCAGATCCATCAGGTCGAGATGGCGCATGTGGTAGCGGCCGATGTAGTGGTTCCACTTGAACTCGCGGTCGTCCTCGCCCATGTCCCAGTACTTGTACGCCTCCACGCCATGGCGCAGGCCGCGGTAGTGCAGCACGGGCAGGTCGAAGCCACCGCCGTTCCAGCTCACGAGTTGCGGGGTGTGCTTCTCGATGATATGGAAGAAGGTCTGGATGACCTTGGCCTCGCTCTGGCCGTCGCGGTCGACCAGGGAATGAACGCGCAGGCCTTCGGCATTGCGGAACACGCAGCTGATGACGAGCACACGCTGCAGGTGCAGCGGAGCGAAATCGCCCTTGCCTTCGGCCTGCCGTTCGTGGAGCCAGGCCTGGTACACCTGCTCGTCGCTCCAGTCGGGCGAATCACCGCGCAGCAGGCGCATCCCCGCCACATCGGGGATGGATTCGATATCGAACACCAGCACCGGCCATGCCACGGTCATCGCTCCTACAAGGCCAACGGGAGGGCAAACGCCCCCGCATCAGCGGCGGGGGATCGCCATGATCAGCGCTTGGGCAGGTATTGCAGCGGATCGACCGGCTTGCCCTGGCGGCGCACCTCGAAGTGCAGTTTGACCCGGTCGGTGTCGCTGCTGCCCATCTCGGCAATGCGCTGGCCCTGGCGAACCTGCTGGTCTTCGCGCACCAGGAGCGCCTGGTTGTGGGCGTAGGCCGTGAGGTAGGTGTTGTTGTGCTTGAGGATGACCAGGTTGCCGTAGCCGCGCAGACCGGCGCCGGCATAGACCACGCGGCCGTCGGCGGCCGCCAGCACCGGGTCACCCAGCTTGCCGGCGATGGAAACCCCCTTGTTGCGCGCCTCGTCGAAGTTGGCGATGACCTGGCCATTGGCCGGCCAGACGAAGCTGACCTCGTCGGCGCCGGCCGGCTCGGGTGCCGGGGCCGGCGCAGGGGCTGGCGCGGGTGCTGACGCCGTGGCGCCGTTGCTGGCAGGCGCCGGGGCACTGCCGGCCTGACCGATGGGCTTGCCGACCACGGTGCTGCTGGGCAACGGCGCCGCCACGGGTGCCGTGACCACCGGCGCCGGCGGCGGGGCCACACGCAGCACCTGCCCGACCTCGATCAGGTTCGGGTTGGCCAGGTTGTTCCAGGTCTGCAGGTCACGCGGCGCCTGCCCGTGCTCCAGCGCGATGCGGTAGAGGGTGTCACCGGGTTTGACGGTGTAGTAGCCAGCCTTACCGGCGTTTTCTGCGCCCGGCAGGGCCTTGTCGGCCGCCGTCGTCTGCGCACCGGAGCGGTCTTCCACCGGAGCCGGCTGGGCCACACGCCGCGAGGAGCAACCGGCCGTCAGCACCACACCGGCCGCCAACGCCAGCAGGGTCACGTTCTTCGACCAGGCACGACTGACGCGTAAAGCGCCTTGACCCGAGGCCGGAGCATGATGGAATTGGGTAGGCGGCATCATCAGGTCCTGCGGCAGAAGCTGTTCGCAGTGATTCATGGCAGACATCTCCCGTGTGTCGTCAACCAATTTCTTAACGACAAAGTATTCAAGTTTACCAACCGGCGCGCAGGCACGCCGCCGACCGGTCAGGAAATACCCGATTTTAGAGGCACGAACAGCACGGGCTCGAGAATCTTTTGCACGATTCCTCCCCGGGTTTTGTCCAGCACGACCAGTCTCTGCTCATTGGGTCCGAACCGGGCCGGCGCCACCAGGCGGCCGCCAACCGCCAGCTGGTCGATCCAGTCCTGGGGGATGGCCTCGCCGCCCGCTGCGGCAATGATGGCGGCATACGGGGCGCCCTGCGGATAGCCAAGCATGCCGTCCCCGAGCAGCAGGTGGACATTGGCCAGACGGAAATGGCGCAGGTTTTGCCGAGCACGCTCGTGCAGGCCGCGCAGCCGCTCGATCGTATAGACCTCGCGCGCCAGGTGGCTGAGCACCGCGGCCTGGTAGCCACCGCCGGTGCCGATTTCAAGCACGCGCCCCAGCCGCTCGGTGTGGCCTTCGCACAGCAATTCGAGCATGCGGGCCACGACATTGGGTTTGGAAATCGTCTGACCCAGGCCGATGGGCAGGCTGGTGTCTTCGTAGGCCTGGTTGGCCAGCGCGGAGTCGACGAAGTGGTGGCGCTCGACCGCGCCCATGGCGGCGATCACGGCCGGATGGCTCAGGCCCTGTTTCTGGAGCTTTTGCACCATGGCGGCCAGCATGGCTCTGGCCGGCACCGGCGCTCCGGCCAAGGCCACCGGCGGATTGACAGGAACCGGACGGTGAGTCGCCGACGCCGCAGGCACGCTGCTGGAGGGCAGGCGGGCCGGAAAGCCGGGCCTGGGGCGGGAGCCCCCCGGGGGCATGGGAACAGTCTTCTTCGGGTTCACGGCGTACCGTCTTCAGACAGTTGCTGCGCCAGCGGCACCCAGTAAGGAAGCCGTTCGTGATCGGTCAGGTCGACCTGCAGCGGCGTGATGGAGACAAAGCCCTGGGCGACAGCGTGGAAGTCGGTGCCTTCGGCAGCGTCCTTGGCCGGACCGGCGGCACCGATCCAGTACATGGTCTCCCCCCGGGGACTCTGCTGGGTGATGACCTGCTGGGCCGAGTGACGGCGACCGAGCCGCGCCATCTTGAAACCCTTGAGTTCGGACGCAGGGAGGTTGGGCACGTTGACATTCAGCAGCCACGGCTCGCCACGCGCGCCAGCGTCGGACACCGTGGGCAGCAGACGCCTGACCAGCTCGGCCGCCTTGCGGGCCGCCACATCCAGGTGGGCCCAGCCCTTCTCGGTCTGGGAAAACGCGATCGACGGGATGCCGAACAGGTAGCCTTCCATGGCCGCACCCACGGTGCCGGAATAGATGGTGTCGTCACCCATGTTGGCGCCATTGTTGATGCCCGAGACCACCAGATCGGGCCGATAGCCCAGCAGCCCCGTCAGGGCAATGTGCACGCAGTCGGCCGGAGTGCCATTGACATAGCGGAAACCGTTGGCAGCCTCGTGCACGTACAGCGGCGAGTGCAGGGACAGGGCATTGGACTTGGCGCTGTTGTTGTGCTCGGGCGCCACCACCTCGACGTCGGCCATTGGCCGCAGGACCTCGTACAGGGCTTCGATGCCCGGAGCCCGGAAGCCGTCGTCGTTGCACAGCAGAATTTTCATGCCCGGGATTGTAGGAGTTGCGCGGCAAGGCGGCTCTCCGTCGCGCACGGGACAAGCACCGCCGCGTCAGGTCTGACGGGCCAGGCGAGTCTCCCTATCATGGCGCGGATAGCACCACCATCAGAACCGAGGAGACACGATGCAAGCCTGGCTGTGCGAGAACCCCGTGGGCGTCGAGGCCCTGACCTGGAAAGAGCTGCCGACACCGGAGCCCAAGGCGGGCGAAGTGCTGGTGGAGATCCAGGCCGCGAGCCTGAATTTCCCCGACCTGCTGATCGTCCAGAACAAGTACCAGATCAAGCCTCCCCTGCCCTTCGTGCCCGGTTCAGAATACGCGGGCATCGTGCGCGCCGTGGGCGAGGGCGTCACGCACCTTAGGCCCGGGCAGGCCGTGGCCTGCCTGAGCGGCACCGGTGGCTTTGCCACCCACACGCTGGCTCCGGCAGCGCTTTGCATGCCACTGCCCGACGGTTTTCCGCCCGTGGATGCCGCCGCCTTCATCATGATCTATGCCACCTCGTGGCACGCACTGATGGACCGCGCGCAGCTCAAACCCGGCGAAACGGTGCTGATCCTGGGAGCGGCAGGTGGTGTCGGCACGGCGGCCATCCAGCTGGCAAAGGCTGCGGGCGCGCGCGTGATCGCCGCCGCCTCCAGCGACGAGAAGTGCGCCCTGTGCAAGGCGCAAGGCGCCGACGAGACCATCAACTACAGCGTGCACACGCCGCAGTCCGGCCTGCGCGAGGAGATCAAGCGCCTGACCGATGGCAAAGGCCCCGATGTGGTGTACGACCCGGTCGGCGGCGAGTTCGCCGAACCGGTTTTCCGCTCCATCGCCTGGCGCGGACGCTACCTGGTGGTGGGCTTTGCCAGCGGCCCCATCCCCAGCTTGCCGCTGAACCTGGCGCTGCTCAAGGGCGCGAGCATCGTGGGTGTGTTCTGGGGCGATTTCGCCAAGCGCGAGCCCAAGGCCAATGCCGCCATGATGCAGACCCTGGCAGGCATGTACCTGAAGGGCCAGATCAAGCCCGTGATCGACCAGACCCTGCCCATGCAGGAACTGCCCAGGGCCTATGCCGTCATGGGTGCGCGCTCGGTCAAGGGCAAACTGGTGCTCGTCAACCCGTGAGCTTTACCGCTGCGCGGGTGGCTCGGTCAGGGGCAACACGGCGCTGCCCGCCCGGCCCCGGTTCAGGGCGGCAGCAGCCGGGCCTGCTCGCGCGCGCACACCTCCTTGAGGAAGGCCCATACCGCCTGCATGCGCGCCTGGTATTTGGCCTCCTCGGGCATGCTCATCCAGAAAGTGCGCGTGAAGCGCGCATTCTGCGGCAGCACACGCTCGAGCAATGGGTCGCCATCGGCCAGGAAAGCCGGTAGCACAGCCAGACCGGCGCCGCTGCGCACAGCAGCGTACTGCGCCAGGATGCTGGTGCTGCGGAAGGCAAAACGCTCGGGGGGCTGCAGCTCGTCGAGGAACTGCAGTTCGCGCGTGAACAGCAGGTCGTCGACGTAATTGACGAAGCTGTGGTGACGCAGGTCGTCCGGCGCCTGCACCAGCGGGTGCCGCGCCAGGTATTCCCGCTGGCCGTAGAGATGCAGCGCATAGTCGGTCAGGCGCGTGACGATCACCGCGCCACGTGTGGGCCGCTCCAGCGAGATCACGATGTCGGCTTCACGCCGGCTCAGGTGCAGCATGCGCGGCAAGGCCAGCAGATCGACCGACAGCGCGGGGTGCCGGCGGGTCAGTTGACCCAAATGCGGCGCCAGCACCTGGGTGCCGAAGCCTTCGGTGCAGCCGATGCGCACCAAGCCTGAGGGCCCTTCGCCGTCACGCGGCCGCACGCGCTCGACCCCGAGCACGGCCGACTCCATGGCCTCGACGGCGGGCAGCAGCTGGCGGCCGAACTCGGTCAGGCGGTGACCGCCCGCCTCGCGCACGAACAGGGGGGCGCCCATCTGCTTTTCCAGCGCCTGCACGCGCCTGGCGACGGTGGTGTGCTCCACCCCGGTGCGGCGGGCGGCAGCAGCCAACGTGCCCGAACGGGCCAGCTCCAGGAAATAGCGCAGGTTGTTCCAGTCCACGTCGCCTCCTGTTTTGCAAATTTGCAAATGCAAGCTGCATTTCTAGCTATTGTGATGGCGATTTTGCACATATACGATGGTGACCGTTCGAACAGGATGGCCCGGCCATCCGGAATCCACCCCACAGGAGACAAGACATGAACGCACCCCAGTCCGGCACCGTGCTGGCGCCCTCCGTTCCGCTGCTCATCAACGGCGAGCTGGTCGAATCGAAATCCACACAATGGCGCAACGTCGTCAACCCGGCCACGCAGGAAGTACTGGCCCGCGTGCCGCTGGCCACACCGGAAGAAGTCAACGCCGCGGTGGATGCGGCCAGGGAGGCTTTCAAGACCTGGCGCAAGACGCCCATCGGCGCGCGCGCCCGCATCTTCCTGAAGTACCAGCAGCTCATCCGCGAGAACATGAAGTCGCTGGCGGCCACGCTGACCGCCGAACAGGGCAAGACGCTGGCCGACGCCGAGGGCGACGTGTTCCGCGGCCTGGAGGTGGTCGAGCATGCGGCCGCGATCGGCAACCTGCAGCTGGGCGAGCTGGCCATGAACGTGGCCGGCGGCGTGGACACCTACACGCGACTGCAGCCGCTGGGCGTTTGCGCCGGCATCACGCCGTTCAACTTCCCGGCCATGATCCCGCTGTGGATGTTCCCGATGGCCATCGCCTGCGGCAACACCTTCGTGCTCAAGCCCTCCGAGCAGGACCCGCTGGTGACCATGGAACTGGTCAAGCTGGCCATCGAAGCCGGCATTCCCAAGGGCGTGCTCAACGTGGTGCACGGTGCCGCCGAGGTGGTGGACGCGATCTGCGACCACCCCGACATCAAGGCCATCAGCTTCGTCGGCTCGACCCGCGTCGGCACGCACGTCTACAACCGCGCGTCGCTGGCCGGCAAGCGCGTGCAGTGCATGATGGGCGCCAAGAACCACGCCATCGTGCTGCCTGATGCGCACAAGGAGCAGACGCTCAACGCGCTGGTGGGCGCTGCCTTCGGTGCCGCCGGCCAGCGCTGCATGGCGGTGTCGGTGGCGGTGCTGGTGGGTGAAGCTCGCCAGTGGGTCCCCTATCTGGTGGCCAAGGCCAAGACGCTCAAGGTCGGCCCCGGCAAGGAAAACCTGGACCTGGGTCCGCTGATCTCGTGCGCGGCCAAGGAGCGGGTGCAATCGCTGATCGAAAAGGGCGTGGCCGAAGGCGCGACGCTGGAGCTCGACGGCCGCAACCCGGCACTGGCCGCCGGCACACCCGAGGGCAACTTCGTCGGCCCGACCATCTTCTCGGGTGTCAAGCCCGGCATGAGCATCTACGAGCAGGAAATCTTCGGCCCGGTGCTGTGCATCGTCGAGGCCGACACGCTGGATGAGGCCATCGCCATCATCAACGCCAACCCGAACGGCAACGGCACCGCCATCTTCACGCAGTCGGGCGCGGCGGCGCGCAAGTTCGAGGAAGACATCGACGTCGGCCAGGTCGGCATCAACGTGCCGATCCCGGTGCCGGTGCCCATCTTCTCGTTCACCGGTTCGCGCGCATCCAAGCTGGGCGACCTGGGGCCGTATGGCAAGCAGGTGGTGCTGTTCTACACCCAGACCAAGACCGTGACGGCCCGCTGGTTCGAGGACGACGTGTCCTCCGGCGTCAACACCACCATCAGCCTGAAATGAATTTCGAGCTGTCAGAAGACCAGCGCGCCTTCCAGCAGACGGCTCGCGAGTTTGCCCTGAACGAGCTGGCCCCGCATGCGGCCCGATGGGATGCCGGGGCGCACTTTCCGCGCGAGGTGATCGGGCAGGCCGGGGAACTGGGCTTTTGCGGACTGTATGCGTCCACCGAGCACGGCGGGCTGGGCCTGTCGCGGCTGGACGCGACAGTGGTGTTCGAGGAACTGGCCGCGGCCGATCCCTCGACCACGGCCTTCATCACCATCCACAACATGGCCACCTGGATGGTGACCAGCTTCGCGGCGCCCGAGGTGGCTGCGCACTGGGGCCCGCTGCTCACCAGCGGGCGCAAGCTCGCCTCGTACTGCCTCACCGAACCGGGCGCGGGATCTGACGCGGCCTCGCTCAAGACCTCGGCACGGCGCGAGGGTGACCACTACGTGCTCGACGGAAGCAAGGCCTTCATCTCGGGCGCAGGTTCGACCGACGTGCTGGTGGTGATGTGCCGCACCGGCGGGCCCGGCGCCGGTGGCATCTCGGCCCTGGTCGTGCCTGCCGACAGCCCCGGCATCCAGTACGGCAAGAAGGAAGAGAAGATGGGCTGGAACAGCCAGCCCACGCGCGTCATCAGCTTCGACGGGGTACGCGTGCCGGCCGCCAACCTGCTCGGACAGGAAGGCGACGGCTTCAAGATCGCCATGAAGGGACTGGACGGCGGGCGCATCAACATCGCCACCTGCTCGGTCGGCGCGGCGCAGGGCGCGCTGGACGCGGCCCAGCGCTACATGCACGAGCGCCGCCAGTTCGGCAAGACGCTGGCCGAGTTCCAGGCCCTGCAGTTCAAGCTCGCCGACATGGCCACCGAACTGGTGGCGGCGCGCCAGATGGTGCGACTGGCGGCCAGCAAGCTCGATGCGGGGCATCCCGACGCCACCACCTACTGCGCCATGGCCAAGCGCCTGGCAACCGACTTCGGCTTCGAGGTGTGCAACCAGGCACTGCAGCTGCACGGCGGCTACGGCTACCTGCGCGAGTTCCCCCTGGAGCGGCTGCTGCGCGACGCGCGCGTGCACCAGATCCTCGAAGGCACGAACGAGATCATGCGCGTGATCATCGCGCGCCGCATGTTGCAGGACAACGCAACGGAGACGATTCGATGAGCGAGACCTACACCGGCCTGAAGCTGGAAAAGCGCGGCCACACCGCCGTGGTGACGCTGGACAATCCGCCGGCGCACACCTGGACCGACCAGAGCCTGCCCGCGCTGGCGCGCCTGGTGCGCGACCTGGAAAACGACAGCAACATCTACGCGCTGGTCATCACCGGAGCAGGCGAAAAATTCTTCAGCGCAGGCGCCGACCTCAAGCTGTTCGCCCCCACCGGGAACGGCACCGACAAGGCCACGGCCGCCACCATGGCACGCCGCTTCGGCGAGGCCTTCGAGACGCTGGCATCATTCCGCGGCGTGAGCATCGCCGCCATCAACGGCTACGCCATGGGCGGCGGACTGGAATGCGCGCTCGCCTGCGACCTGCGCGTGGCCGAGGAACACGCCGTGATGGCGCTTCCCGAGGCCAGTGTCGGCCTGTTGCCCTGCGCGGGCGGCACACAGTGGCTGGCCTGGAACGTGGGTGAATCCTGGGCCAAGCGCATGGTGCTGCTGGGCGAGCGGGTGGATGCCGCCACGGCAGAACGCATCGGGCTGGTGGACGAGGTGGTTGGCAAAGGTCAGGCACTGGAGCGCGCCCTGGCAATGGCCGAGAAAGTGGGCCGGCAAAGCCCCAGCGCCGTGCGTGCGTGCAAACGCCTGATCCAGGGGTCCCGCCACACGCCGCCGCAACAGGTACTGGCTGCCGAGCGCGAGGCCTTTGTCGACCTGTTCGACACCGCCGATCGCAGCGAAGGTGTCACCGCCTTTCTCGAAAAGCGTCAACCCGCATGGAAAAATGCCTGAATGACGACCACTGACCAACCCATTCTTTTCGACACCATCACCACCGCCAGCGGCCACCGTTTCGGTCGCGCCACGCTCAACGCTCCGGCCAGCCTCAACGCGCTGTCACTGGCCATGGTGGATCTGCTCGACCCCCAGCTCAAGGCCTGGGCTGATGACCCGCAGGTAGCCGGCGTGATCCTGGACGCCTCGGGCGACAAGGCCTTCTGCTCCGGCGGCGACGTCGTGGGCCTGTGCCATGCCATCCGAGCCCTGCCCGCCGGCGAGGTGCCGCAGATTGCGCATGACTTCTTCGAGCGCGAGTACCGGCTCGATCACCGCATCCACACCTTCCCCAAGCCCTTCGTCTGCTGGGGCCATGGCTACGTGATGGGCGGCGGCATCGGCCTCATGGCAGGCGCCTCTCACCGCGTGGCCACGCCGCGCACGCGCATGGCCATGCCTGAGATCAGCATCGGCCTGTACCCGGATGTGGGCGGCAGCTGGATTCTCTCGCGCCTGCCCGGCAAGACCGGCGCCTTCCTAGCTCTGACAGGCGCGCACCTGAACGCTGCCGATGCCATGTTCGCCGGGCTGGCCGACTTTGTCGTGCCCCACGAGTTCCACGCCGAGATGCTGAAGGCCATTGCGGCCGCCTCGTGGACAGGCAAGCGCGAGGCGGATGGCTCGCAGCTGAGTCATCTGCTGGAGCGGCTGGGCCAGGGTGTGGAGCTGCCCGCCTCACCCCTTCGCAACCACTTCGACCGCATCAACACCCTGATCGGCCACGACGGACTGGCCGACATCGCGAAGCGACTGGCCGCCCTGGCCACCGACAGCGACCCGTGGCTGGCGCAGGCGGCCTCGACCTTCCTGAAGGGCTCGCCCACCTCGGCCGCGCTGGGGCTGGAGCTGCAGCGGCGCACGCGCCTGCTCTCGCTTGCCGAAACCTTCCGGCTGGAGCTACAGGCCTCGGTGGGCTGCTGCGCGCACCCCGACTTCGCCGAGGGCGTTCGCGCCCTGCTGGTGGACAAGGACAAGAAGCCCCGCTGGCAGCCGGCGACGCTGGCCGAGGTCACACCCGAATGGATCGAGGACCATCTGCGTCCTCGCTTCACGGGCGTACACCCGCTGGCAGACCTGAAATAACGCGCCGCTCGCAGGCGGCACCGAAACGACAACCTGCAAGGAGACAAGCATGAGCAACAGCAGCACCCGCGTCGCTTTCATCGGCCTGGGCAACATGGGCGGCCCGATGGCCGTCAATCTGCACAAGGCCGGCTACGCCGTCAGTGCCTTCGACCTCAGTGCCGACGCGCTGGCCCGCGTGCGCGATGCCGGCGTGGCCGCCGCCGACTCGGCCCGTGCCGCAGCCGAGGGCGCGCAGGTGGTGATCTCCATGCTGCCCGCGAGCAAGCACGTCGAGAGCCTGTACCTGGGCGACGACGGCCTGCTCGCGCAGCTGGCCGCTGGCACACTCGTGATCGACTGCTCGACCATCGCACCGGCATCGGCGCAGAAGGTCAACGCCGCGGCTCGGGAACGCGGCCTTGCGATGATCGACGCCCCGGTCTCCGGTGGCGTGGCCGGTGCTGCTGCCGGCACGCTGACCTTCATCGTCGGTGGCGAGACGGACGCGCTGGAGAGCGCACGCCCGCTGCTACAGGCCATGGGCAAGAACATCTTCCACATGGGCGGTGCCGGCGCCGGCCAGGTGGCCAAGCTGTGCAACAACATGGCACTAGGCGTGATCATGGCAGTCACCGGCGAGGCGATCGCGCTAGGTGTGGCGCACGGGCTCGACCCCAAGGTGCTGTCGCAGATGATGGCCGTGAGCACCAGCCGCAGCTGGGCCACCGAGGTCTGCAATCCATGGCCGGGAGTGCTGGAAAACGCCCCCGCCTCGCGCGGCTACAGCGGCGGCTTCGGCAATGACCTGATGCTCAAAGATCTGGGCCTGGCGGTCGAGGCCGCGATGGGCGTGGGCGCCACCATTCCACTAGGCGAGATGGCGCGCAACCTGTACGCCATGAACAGGCAGGCCGGGCGCGGCAGCCTGGATTTTTCGAGCGTCGTGCAGCTGGTATCGCCCGCGGCCAAGACGACAGGCTGAAATCCGCGGTTGAAGTTGTCACTTTTGAAAGCAAATGTGGCCGTGCGATTTCGCACGGTCAAATCACCGGATAACCACAACCTGCTCAAATCTCGGTGAGGACATCTGGCACCGCAACGCGGTGCCAGATCCGCTTGCCTTCATGGTTGATACCGGGCTCGGAAAGCACCTCGCCATCAAAGAGCTGATACGCCAGCAACTCCGCAGCGTGCCTGCCGCGCATTGGCACCCGTGTCCTGACCACGAACACGTAGGCCACCTCACCCTTGAGGTTCCGTGTCCTGACAACTTCGCGTGATTCTGATGATTCAACCATGCAGCACTTTCAAACAGGCTGACCTGTTTGTAAGGCATGCGCGCCTTGCTCCCCATGCAAGCCACTTCACGTGCACGGACACCAGAAGCGACAGTTGTAACAGCCACCCAGCTTGCCGGCCGGCCATTCGACCAAACAGATCGAATAAGCCCTGGAACGCCAGCAACGGAGAAAACGCGTACCCGTGTCACCAACGGCCACATCTGAACCGATCCAGCCTTCATCGACACCAGCACGGTATGCACCTGCCATTCGCACCGAACGCCCATGATCCGCTCATCCGGCAGAGAGGGAGCCCGCCCCCTGCCTACCTTTCCGGAGATATCGCATTCCTTGCCCTGCTGCATCGCCCGTACTCCGTGCAGGAGACGCCGACACCACACGACCAACAGCGATAATCGGCCATCGCACTGTTCCCGCCCCTCCGCGCCAGCTTCTTCATGAACGAAACATCCATTCCTTCGCTCTCTAACGCGACCGCCTGGTTCTATGAGGAGGTTGCCACGCCCTCTGGCCACAAAGTCCCTTACTTTCTCACCCAGCTCAGCACCTTCTGGCCAGACCTGGAAGAGAAGCGCAACGCCCACATGAAAACGGAAGAAGGGCTGGTCAACACCATCGCCTTCTGGGAAAACCCGTTGCGGTCACAGGCACCAGATATCGCCTGGCCCACGGGCAGCCAGTTTCCGCAGTTCTTGTTCGAGAACGAGCCCGCCGTACCGCAGGACACACCTCTGCCCATCACAAAGGGCATGATGGGTGCTGTCAGGGTGCGTCCGGACATGAGCCACTTTCATACCGACACGAAGCTCGGCCGGCTGAAACTGCTCCACTGGCGACTGATGCTGGGTTGTCGCGAGTACCGGTATCTGGCCCTGACCGAAGATGAGATTCGCCATCTGGAAGCCCCCAGTACCGCCTTCGACGGAGCCATCACTCACCTGCCCCGCCTGGCGGAACTGCTGCCGGTCCACTGCGCCAACCGCCCCGACCTGGTGGCGGAGCTCGATTCCGGAAAGAGGGAAACTTATGACGCGCTGTGGAAAATCAGCGGCCCCGATCTGTTGAAAATACTGGCCAATGCGGTCCGTCGCCCTCCCACGACCACCTTCGAGCCGCCTCGCATGGTTGGCACCACGGATCCTGACGGCATCAACATCATCGGCTTTGCCACAGGGCAGTTCGGTATCGGGGAAGATGCCCGCACGGCCACACGGGCTCTGCTCAAGGCGGGCATTCAGCCCACGGTCTACGAGCCACCGATTCCACTGGCATGCGCTGTCATCAAGGGCGGCTGGATCAGCGAATACATCAAGCCGGAACCGACCTACCGGTTCAACCTTTTCACCATGCCGGCTCCGGATACGCTGCGGATGTTCTTCCTGCAGCAAATTGGTGTACTCGCCGGGCGCTACAACATCTGCGCCTGGCAATGGGAACTGCCACGCTGGCCCGATCGATGGAAGCGGCTGCTGGCCATCCCCGATGAAATCTGGGCACAGTCGCGCTACGTTCAGCACATGTTTGAGCAGGAAACCGACAAGCCCATCAGATACATGCCGCTGGCCGTTGAGATCCCCGAGTTCACGCCCTGCAGCCGCGCCAGATTCGACATACCGGACGGTCCGTTCACCTTCCTGTCGGTCTTCGACTGCAACTCCTGGTTCCAGCGAAAGAACCCGATGGGAGCCGTACGTGCTTTCCAGAAAGCGTTCCCGCCCTCCAACCGTGACGTGCAGCTGGTCGTCAAAATGATGAACAGGCAGAACGAACTCCCGGAATACAAGGAACTCATGCGCCTGGCAGCGCAGGATTCCCGCGTGTTCATCATCGACGAGTTCCTCAGCCGTAACGACATGCTGGCCCTGCTGGACTGCGTGGATGTCTTCGTATCCCTACACCGCTCGGAGGGATTTGGCCGGGTGGTTGCAGAAAGCATGCTGATGGGCAAACCCGTCATCTCCACCAACTACTCCGGAAGCGTGGACTTTGCCCATGAAGAAACCGCATATGTGGTTGATGGGCCACTGGTCGAGCTGAAGAAGGGCGACTATTCGGAGTGGGAGGGTCAGCACTGGATGGATCCTGACATCGGTCTGGCGGCCGATGCCATGCGACGCTGCCTCGAAGACCGGGAGGGCACGGCAGCCATGGCAGCCCGGGGCAAGAAGATCATTGAGCAGAACCACAGTATCGAAGCCGTCTCACGGCGCTATTTGGATCGCCTGCGGGAGCTTGGCGCCATCCGCCAATGAAGCTGCACATCGTTGCTCCCGACATACGCGCAGGCGATGCGGTGGGAAACCATTGCATGTACCTGGCGCAGAGCCTCCGGCAGCACGGGTTCGACACGTGCATGTACGCCAGACGCCATGACGCCGACAACAGCAGTCCTGTCCTGCCGATGGAACAGCTGTTCGTCAATGGCGCTGTGTTTACCCCTGACGACATACTCCTGCTCAGCTACTCCACATTCCAGCCCCGACTCGGGGAACTGATGGCGATGCCCTGTCGCAAGGTGGTCTATTTTCACGGCGTGACCCCTTCCGACCTGCTGCTGGACCACGACCCTGCGGCGGCATACTGGTCAGCCCGCGCCATGCTGCAGCTACCCTTGCTGCAAGCCTGCGACCATTTCATCGCCAACTCGCACTGGAACCTGCAAGACCTGCTGTCTCGCCTCCCCGCGCCTGTGCCCAAGGAGCGGTTGTCAGTACTGCCCCCGGTTACGCCAGACATGCCCCTGTTTGGCAAGGCGCCCAGGACTGACCGTCCGCTCCATCAGCCGTTGCGACTGATCACTGTTGGCCGGCTTGCCCCACACAAGAACGTGGATGACGTGATCCGCATGATGGCCAGAATCATGCAGCATGGAGTCGATGCAGAACTGACTGTGATAGGGAGTTCCACCAGCCCCGACTACGCACGGCATTTGCAATCCGTCGCCAACGAAGCCGGCGTTTCGGGATCGGTCACCTTCACGGGGCACGTCAGCGATGCCGCCTTGTCGGCATGCTATGCCGAAGCCGATGTGCTGGTGACAGCCAGTTTGCATGAAGGGTTCTGCATCCCCGTACTGGAAGCCATGCACCTGGGCATTCCGGTGGCCGTCCGAAACGGCACGGCCGCGTCGGAAGTCGCTGCCGGCGTCGGTCTGGCATATGACACACCGGAACAAGGCGCTGCCGCCATTGCCTGCCTGACGAAAGACCAGGCCGCCGTCCGCAGGATGGCCGCCGCAGGCCGCTCCCGGGCACAGACCCTCCTGGACGAAGCCGACAATGGCCGACTGGCGGCCATACTCCGCCGTCTCTGACCGAACTGACGTGGGAGGGGGGATCGGCGGTGGCTGGTAAACTCAGACCACAAGCGAACCGATCCCATGAACCCCTCGCCACGGACCCTGCTCACCACCTATCACCATGCATACCTAAAAAAGGCTGGCGGTGAG
>JAEZLX010000241.1 GCA_023415035.1 Pseudomonadota bacterium
CCTTCCCAGAAGACCACGCCCAACATAGCATCGCACATGACGGGGAAGAGGAAGGAGATCGGTTTGTTTGGCGACTGCCAATCTACCCACCTCCGAACCGTCAACCACTACTTCCCCCAGATCGCGCGAAGAACCCAATATTGGTCTGGTCCCCCAGGTACAGGCGGCCGTCCTTGAGCAGCATCAGCTCGCCACGCGGCCCAGGCACCGTTTCAGTGGAGCTGGTCGCAAATGGACGAAATTCCACCCGGCTCGCCAGGCCCGATGCGGTTTCTCGCGTACCAACAGCCGTGACCTCCATCGAATAGCCTCCGCTGTTGGCAGGCGCTCCGGCGCAACTCGGGTTGTTGTAAACCTGAGGAACCCAAGCGGCGCGGACAACGGTATCGCTATTGCTGCGAACAAGCAGCACGGTCTGGCCAGACAACTTGCCATTGATCGTGACACACGGGCTACGCTACGTCCCCGCATACTGCGCCAGGCTCGGCAAGTCATCACCATCGCTGCCACCGCAGGCGCTCAACACGGCGGCCAGCGCCACCGCCATCATGGTCTTTGTCTTCTTCATGGGTTTCCCTCCGTGGGTTGAGTAAAAAAAGAAAAGCGTCCTTCTTCGCCGGCCATGGCCGGCTTCAAGCCGCCGGCCACGTCAGCACGCGCGAAGGCTCCGTCGGCGTGGGTGCCAGTTGGCGGATGGCCTGCCCGGCGAACACCTGCTGGCGCAACTCCTCCATGACCTTCGGCACGCCGCCAAAGGGCGCCACCACGTCGACCAGCCAGATTTCGTCGCCGCTCTTCCAGTCGTTGAACGACAACTGATGCGGCGCCTGCCGGTAGCGCTGGCCCACCTCCTGCGACATCCGTGCCCATGACACGTAGGCCAGCGGGGCGTCGCCCCGCATGTAGAGCTTGGCCTGCTCCAGCATCAGCGCGGGCACGACCCGCCACTCCAGCTCGCTGAGCAGGGTGTGGCGGGTATGGGGCTGCTGCATCATCAGCCAGGTCACCGGCCCCAGCATGGGCAGCTTCTGGAACATCTGCTGGGCCTGCTCCTTGGCAAAGGCCATGATCTCCTGGGCCCGCTCCGGGGTCATGGTCTGGGGGGCTTCCTGCTTCATCGAATCTCCTGGGGTTCTGCGGCGGCGTGCGCCAGCGGCATTGATATTGATGCGGTATCCAGCGCCAAGGGCTGCGCCGAGGGTTCGAGCCAGCCATTGATCCGGTCCACGGCATCGTCCGACAGGGTGCCGGCCGCCGCCTGCAGCCGCACCCAGTGCATCACCGCGTCGGCCCGCGCCCGGGCCAGGTCGCGCTGCGCCGTCACGTACTGGCTCTCGGCGTTGAGCACGTCCAGGTTGATGCGGGTGCCGATGCGGTAGCCGACGCGGCTGGCCTCCAGGGCGTTCAGGCTCGATGCCCGGGCCGACACCAGCGCCTGCACCTGCGCCAGGGCGCTGCGCACGCCCATGTAGGCCTGGCGCACACCACTGACCGCCAGGCTGCGCGCGCCGTCCAGTTCAGCCTGGGCGCGGTTGAGCAGGGCCGCCGCCTCCTTGACCTGGTAGTACGAACGCCCACCCTCGAAGATCGGCCAGTTCAGCGTCAGCATCGCCTGTGTGGTCCGGTGGCGGTACGGCACGTCGGTCGGCGCGGTGATGCTGCCCGTGCTGCGGTCCGTGCCCTTTTTCAGGGTCAGGTCCAGCGTGGGCAGCCAGCGGGCGCGGTACCTGGCCTGCTCCGCCTCGGCCGCCGCCACGGCAGACTGCGCGGCCAGCACCTCGGGCTGCAATTGGCGGGCGCGCTCCATCCACTCGGCCAGCGGCTCCAGTTCCTGCCCCGGCAGCGCGGCATCTTCGCGCAAGCCGTGCAGGCCCTGGGGCATCCGGCCGCCCAGGCGCTCCAGCTCGGTCACGCCCGCCTGCAATCCGTTCTCGGCGGCGATGGCCTGCGCCTGCTCCAGATCCAGCTTGGCCTGCGCCTCGTGCACGTCGGTGATGGTGGTCGCGCCCACCTTGAAGTTGCGCTGCGCCAGCTCCAGTTGCGCCTGCACCGCCTTGAGCTGCGACTGGCTCAGGCGCACGTTCTCCTGCGCCACCCAGGCATCCAGGTAGGCCTGCACCACGCGCACGGTCACCTGCTGGCGCGCCACCTCGTGCTGCGCCAGGGCCTGCGCCTCCTGGGCATTGGCCTGCCGCAAGGCCATCCATTGCTCGGGGCGGATGATGCCCTGGGTCAACTGCAGGCCCTGCGTCCGGGCCTGGATGTCCTTGTCGACCGGCGCCTCGTCGGCGAAATACAAGGGGCCCTTCTGGTCATGCCGGGAGGCGGTGTAGCTCAACTGCGGCAACAGGGCCGCGCGCGCCTGTCCCGGTTTTTGCCGGGCCCCCTCCAGCGCGTGCCGCGCCGCCAGCCACTGCGCGTCGTGGCCCAGCGCCGCCTCGTGAAACGTCTTCAGGTCCTGCGCCTGCGCCCATGCGCCGCACACGCACAGCAGGCCGGCCATGCCCCGCTGGCGCAAGGCGCGGCGGTGATCTCGCAACGACATGGCCATCACCGCTCCCTCAGGCTTTCTTCCTTGTAGCGCAGCAGGGGCGCCAGGAAATATTCCAGCATACGGCGCTCGCCGATGCGGATGTCCGAGGTCACGCTCATGCCCGCGGTGATCTGCCCGCGCTGGCCGTGCACGACATTGGGCGTCTCGCCGCCGGCCAGGCGGATGCGGACCGGATAGACCGGCCCCAGCCGCTGGTCCACCACGGCGTCCTTGCCCACCCACTGCACCTCGCCCTCGATGTAACCGTAGCGCGTGAAGTCGAAGGTCTCGACCTTGTTGATCACGCGCTGGCCCACCCGCACATGGCCAACGTCCCGGTTCAGCACCTTGGCCTCCACCTCCAGGCCTTCGTTCTCGGGCACGATCGTCATCAGCACCTGGGCCTGCGTCACCACGCCCCCCTCGGTAAACACCGCCAGTTGCTGCACCACGCCATCGATCGGCGAGCGCAGCACCTGCAACTGCTTGCGCTGCTCGGCCTTGACCAGTTCCTGCACGGTGGCGTCGCGCCGCTTGGTCGCCTCGGCCAGCTCGGTGGTCACCCGGCTGCGAAACTCCGCCTGCGCCAGCGCCTTTTGCTGGACCGCCGAGCGGATGCCGGCGGACGCCTCGGCCAGCCGCTGCGTCTGCACCGCCACCTCCTTCTCCTGGTTGGCCAGTTCCAGCTGGGTATCGATCAGGGCCAGCTCGGCAATGTGCCCGGTGTCGGCCAGCTCCTGCCGCATCGCGTGGCGCTTTCTGACCAGTTCCAGGCTGGCGCGCAACTGCCGCAGATTGGCGCCGACGGCTTCGCGGTCCGCCTCGCGCCGGGCGATATCGGCATCCAGCGCCGACAGCCGGGTCTGCAGCTCGGCGCGGCCGTTTTCCAGGATGGCCTGCTGGTTATCCAGCACCTCGTCCGGGATGTCCTCGTCCACCTCGAGGATGTCCTTGCCCGCCAGCAGGGCCTGCAAGCGGTCGACCTCGGCACGCACCTCGGCGAACTCGCGCTGCAGGCGCTCGGTGTCCGCCTGGCTGCTGGTCGGGTCCAGCTCCACCAGCACGTCGCCGGCACGCACCTTCTGGCCGTCGCGCACCTTGATCGCCTTGACGACACCGGCCTCCAGCGGCTGCACCACCTTGCTGCGCCCCGGCGTCATCACCGTGCCCTGGCTGCTGACCACCACGTCCATGTGGGCGACATAGGCATAGGCCGCCGCGGCCACCGCCATCAGGCACAGGCTCAGCGTCACCATGCGGGCCACCAGGCGCGGCGGCCGCTGCTGCATGGCAATGGCCGCCGGGCTGAAATCGCCCCAATCGGCATGACGGCTTGGCGCGGCCCCGCCCGTCGCGGGGGGAGGGTTCTTCGGCAATTCAGACACGCTCCACCTCCTCGCCTGCGGCCTTCTTGAGCGTGGTCTCCAGGATCTGATGCGCCTGGTACAGCGCGTGGTAGCGGCCATGCGCCGCCATCAGGCCGGCGTGGCTGCCCTGCTCGACCAGACGCCCGCCCTCGAAGACCAGGATGCGGTTGGCCATGCGCAGCGTCGGCAGCCGGTGCGCCACGATGAACACCGTGCGCCCCACCGTGATCTCGGCCATGTTGTCGTGGATCACGCGCTCGCTCTCGTAGTCCAGCGCGGCCGTGGCCTCGTCCAGCAGCAGGATGCGCGGATCGGTGGCCAGCGCTCGCGCGATCGCCAGGCGCGCCCGCTGCCCCCCGCTCAGTCGGCTTCCCCGCTCGCCGATCAAGGTGTCGTAGCCCTCGGGCAACCCGAGGATGAAATCATGCGCGCCGGCCAGCTTCGCGGCCCGCATGATGTCCTCCATGGGCATGTGCGGGTTGGCCAGCGCGATGTTCTCGCGCACCGAGCGGTTGAACAGCACGCTGTCCTGCGACACCACGCCCATCTGCCGCCGCAGCCAGCCGGCATCGAGCAAGTTCAGGTCCATGCCATCGACCAGAATGCGCCCCTGTTGCGGCGTGTACAACCGCTGCAGCAGGCGCAGCAAGGTCGTCTTGCCCGCGCCCGACACGCCCACGATGCCGATCACCTCGCCCGGACTGGCCTCGAAGCTCACATCGGCCAGCACCTCCTGCCCGTTGGGCTGGTAGCGAAAGCTCACGTGGTCCAGCTTCACCGCGCCCTGCACCGCCGGCGGCACCGCGCGCTGCGCCTGGAAGCCCGGCTCGGCCGGCGCGTCCATGATCTCGCCCAGGCGCTTGATCGACACCTTCATCTGCGTGAACTCCTGCCACAGCGAGGCCAGCTTCAGAATAGGCGCGTACACCCGCCCGCTGAGCATGTTGAAGGCGATCAGGCCGCCCACCGTCAAGTCGCCATCGATCACCGCGCGCGCGCCGAACCACAGCAGCAGCACCGTCAGCACCTTGCTGGCGAAACCCACGAACTGGTTGGTGGCGTTGCCCATGTGCCCCGCCTGGAAGGCGCTGTGCACGTACTCGCCCAGGCGCCGCTCCCACTGGCGCTGCCACTGCGGCTCCACCGCCTGGCCCTTGAGGGTCTCCATGCTGGTCACCGTCTCGACCAGGAAGGCCTGGTTCTCGGCGCCCAGCGCGAACTTGTCCTCCAGGTTCTTGCGCAGGATCGGCGTCACCACCCACGAAGCCGCGAAGAACACCGGCAGGGCCAGCACCACGATGCCGGTCAGCATCGGGCTGTAATAGAACATCACGGCCAGGTACACCAACACGAACAGCAGGTCGATCCAGCTCGTCAGGGCCTGCCCCGTCAGGAAATGCCGCGCGTTGTCCAGCTCGCGCACGCGGGCCACCGTGTCGCCGGCCCGGCGACTCTCGAAATAGCTCATCGGCAGCCGCATCAGGTGGCGGAACACCTGGGTGCCCAGCTCCACGTCCAGCCGGCTCGTGGTGTGCGTGAACAGGTAGTGGCGCATGCCGCTGAGCACCACCTCGAACACCGCCAGCGCGGCCAGCGCCAGCGCCAGCACGTCCAGCGTCGACAGGCTGCGGTGCGTCAGCACCTTGTCGATCACCACCTGGAACACCAGCGGCGTCATCAGCGCGAACACCTGCACGAACAGCGAGGCCATCAGCACCTCGCCCAGCAGTCCCCGGTACTTCTTCATCGCCTGCAGGAACCAGCGCACGCCGAACTTGTCCTGCGCCACCTGGGCCGCCGGGTCACCGGCCATGCGGCGCCGGGCGTCGATCCATCGGCCGTCCCACAGCGCCTCGAACGCCTCCCGGCCCATGCGTGTCGGCTCGGTCTGCCCCTGGCACTGCACCACGGCGCCCTTGCCGTCGAAACCGGCCGCCACCGCCAGCCGGCCGTCGCGCAGCGACACCACCACCGGCTGCCGGCGTTTTTCCAGCGCGGCCCACTTGCCCTGCACGACCTTGGACTCGAAACCCAGCTCCTGCAAGGCCTGGTTGAACTGCGGCAGGCCGAAAGGCTCCGCGGCATCCAGCCAGCGGTGCCGCAACTGCCCGGCATCGAGCGGCACATCGTGCAGCTTGCCGTACAGGTGCAGCAGCTCGATGGCATTGCCCGAACGGCGCAAAAGCTCGTCGGCGTGCGTTGGTCCCGCTCCCTCTCCCGCCGGAAAGACAGCCGTCTCTTCTGTCATATGGTTTCCCTCTTTCTCTCTCTGGTTTTCTATGGCCATGGCCCGCAGCAGGGCGCCAGCTTCACAAGGCCGGCTTGAAATAGTTCTGCCCGCACGAGCGATAGCCCGCGTGCTTCATGAAACGGTCGAAGCGCGCCATGTCGATGGCCACGCTCATGTTGATGTTGATCTCGGTCACCTGGCGGTTCTGCGCCCAGCGCTCGAAGCCCATCAGCAGCTTGACAGCCGCGCTGCTGCCCCGGTACTGCGGCAGCACATAGAAGAACTGGTCCTGGGCAATCAGCGCGTCGGTGAAGAACAGGGGCAGCACGTAGCCGCCCAGCATGCCCACCACCCCGGTCGATGCGCTTTCCGCCAACAAGATGCAGCGCCCTTTCGGGTCCTTGAGCGCCGCGTCGATCAGTTCCTTGAGCTTGTCTTCCTGCAGCGGATAGTGTGCGAATCGCGATTCCGCGTGCATGGCACGCCCCAGATTCAGCAAAACGCCCTCGTCGCCGGCCTGCGCCAGTCGTACTTTCATGCGCCGTTCCCCTCGATCGCTCAGGCCGGCACGGCCAGATCGGCCGTGTTCGTCGATGCGCCCTGGATGTCCACCTTGGGCTCATCCGTCGATACCGAGACGGTGGCCGATCCGCCCGACAGGCTCACCTCCTGGATATCGACATAGGCGATCGGCTCGCTGGGCTCCACCTGGGTGGTCACCATCTGCACGAACGCGCTGGCCTGTTGATCGATGCTGGGCACTGCCTCCTGCTCCGCAACCGTCTCATCCGCTGGCGGTGCGTCCTGCGATGGCAGGCCCTCCCCTACCTGCCCGGATGGCGTGGCCAGCGCCGCATCCGCCCCTGGCACATCGCCATCGTCCTGGTCGCCCACATGCCCGGCTGTCTCCAGTTCCGGCTCCGACAGCGAATCCGAAGCAGCACCCGCGGCGGCCACGCCGTCGGCGGACGTGGCGTCAACGCCAGCGGCCATACCCAGCTCCGCCTCGACCCAGTCGGGCAATGCCACGCCATCGCCGGCGAACATCACGTCGGCCGCCGTTTGCGTGCGCCCGTCCTCGTAGGTGATCGTGGACGTGCCGAACACCACGTTGCCGTTGTTCAGGCCGGCCTCGCCCTCGCGCCGCAGCGACACCTCCTTGACGCCCAGGTCTTCCAGCTTCTGCCATTCGCCTTCGTCCTGCACGCCATTGCCGTTGGCGTCCTGCAGCAGGCCGAAGCGGTGCCACTCGTCGTCGGCCGCGCTGAGCACGCCATCGCCATTGGTGTCGAACGCGGCCAGCCCTTCCATGTCGGTGCGCGCGCCGGGCTGGTAGCCGACGAAGCTCACCTCCTCGCGCTGGTTGATCAGGCCGTCATCGTTGCCGTCATAGGCCAGCAACGCATCCGTCGCCGCCACCCAGCCGATCCTGTCGCGCCAGCCGTCGCCATTGATGTCGACGAACATCTTCGACTCATCGGGGCTGACCAGGTCGATGCCGTCCGAGCCCGTGTCCACCACCACCGGAAAGCACCCGCCGCCGCCGGTCCAGGGCTCATGAGTCACCTGGATCGGTGCCGATGTCACCGAGCCCCCTCGGCTGTCGGTCACCGTGATCACGAACGATTCAGGCCCTTTGTAGCCGTCGCCCTTCCACGAGATGTACTGCCACCCCGCATAGGCACCCGAGCCCGTGCCAACATAATCGGAAACCAGATAATTGCGGCGTCCCCCGTCGGGGATACTGGGGTCCTTCATTGCGGGAATGTCGGCCTTACCCTGCAATTGGACGTGATCCAGGCCGGCGGGCGCCGTGGCGCGGATCACCTCGCCAACAAAAGCCGCCCCGTGTTGAGGTCCGTCCAGCGACGTGATCGTGAACGTCAGCGTATCCCCATCGGGGTCATAGGCATAGATACGCCCACTGATCCGGTGCGGGTCATTGACCAGTTGGGAACCATCGTAGGTGGCGCCGTTGTCCGACCAGCTCCAGGTGTATAGGGTCGCATCGTTGCCGGTGAAGTACTCGATGCCCGTGATGACCGGCAACTGGTTGGCCCGCTCGACGTCGATGTAGGCCGTGGCCCAGGTGCTGCCGCCCTCGCCGTCGCTGACCCGGTAGCGGAACGATGCCTCGCCGTAAAAATCCTTGTTGGGATTGAACGTCACCACGCCGTTATTGAGCGAAACGCTGCCATGCTTGGCGCTGCCCACCTCCTCCACCTCCAGCTTTGACCAGGCGGTGGCATCCGGGTCGCGGTCGTTGCGCAGCAGTTCGGAGACATTGATCACCGTCTTCACGTCCTCGTAGCCCTTGAAGCGGTCATCGACCGCGATCGGGTTGAGGTTGACCGTGGAATAGTCGATCGCGACCACCCCGATCGCTTCGCCCCCGTCCGGGTCGCGCACCGTGTACTCGAAGCTGCCATACACCGCCGGGCTCCAGCCCTCGTAGCCGCCAGCCGGCACGAAGCGCACATCGCCATTGGGCAGCATCTCCACCGTGCCGTTGCGCGCCCCGCCCACGGCCACGATCTGCAACTGGCCGGGGTGCTCCACGTCGGTATCGTTGGCCAGTAGCGCCTGGTCATCGAAGGTATAGGTGATGCCGCGCTTGCCCGCCACCACCTCACCATTGACCACCGGCAGGTCGTTGACCGACAGATAGTCCAGCACCATGGTGGCCGTGCTGCGCCCGCCCACGCCATCGATGACGGTGTAGGTGAAGCTGGCCTGCCCGTAGTAGTTCGCCGTGGGCGTGAACGTGATGTTGCCCTGCGCGTCCATCGCCACCGAGCCATTGACGGCGCCGCCCACCTCGGTCAGCACCAGGTCGGCATGGTCGTTGTCCACGTCGTGGTCGTTGGCCAGCAGGTCGGCCGCCCTGACGGTCACCACCGTGTCCTCGTCGATCTCCACCCGCTCGCCCTGCAGGCGCGGGTCGTCGTTGACGGGCGTCACCTCCAGCGTCACCGTGCCCAGGGCCTGGCCGCCCACGCCATCGTCCACCAGGTAGTCGAACGCCGCCGGGCCGAAGTAGTCCGCATCGGGCACGAAGCGGATGCGGCCATCGGGCAGCAGCTCCACGCTGCCATTGACCGCACCGCCCACCTGCGTGATGCGCAGGTCGGCGTGGTCGTTGTCCACGTCGCTGTCGTTGGCCAGCAGCGCCGCCTGCGTGTAGATGATGGCGTTGTCCTCGGCGATGGTGGCGCTTTCGCCCTGCACCTCGGGCGCGTCGTTGACGGGCGCCAGGTTCAGGATGACGGTGGTGCTCACCTGCCCGCCCGCGCCGTCGTCCACCAGGTAATCGAACGAGGCCGGGCCGAAATAGTCCTTGTCGGGCGTGAAGCGCACCTGCCCGTCCACGATCTGCACCGTGCCGTGCTGGGCATTGCCCACCGCGCTGATGGTCAGCGTCTGCACGCCGGCGCGGTTGAGCGCCGGGTCGGTGTCCACGTCGCTGTCGTTGGCCAGCAGCACGCCGAACGGGAAGTCCAGCACCACGTCCTCGTCGCTGTCCACCCACTCGCCCTGCACCACCGGCAGGTCGTTGACGGGCAGGATGTTCAGCCGCACCTCGGCGCGCACCTGCTCGTGCCCGTCGCTCACCCAGTAGGCATAGCCGGCCGGCCCGTTGTAGTCGGGCGTGGGCACGAAGCGCACGCTGCCGTCGGGCTGCAGGTACACCGTGCCGCCCGTGGCCTCGCCCACGCGGCTGATGCGCAGGCGGTCGCCGTCCACGTCGGTGTCGTTGCGCAGCAGGCTGGCGGCCGTGAACAGCAAAGTGGCATCCTCGCTGCCCGTGGCCGATTCACCCCGGGCCACGGGCGCGTCGTTCACCGCGCGCACCTCGATGCTGGCCGTGCCGCTGCGCTTCATGCCGTACATGTCCTGCACGGTGTACTCGAAGGTGACGGTGCCGTTGTAGTCGGCCGGCGGCACGAACACCACCTGCCCGTCGCGGATGCCGATCTGCCCATGGCTGGCCCCGCCCACCTCCACCACACGCAGGCCGTTGTACCAGGCGCCGCTGTAGCCCTGGAGCACCGGGTTGGGCGTGTGGTCGTTGTCCAGCAGGCGCCGCGCGTCGAAACGCAGGTTCTCATCTTCGGTGCCCACCAGGCCGTCGGCCACCACCGTGGGGTGGTCCAGCGCGATGTCATCGCGCGCGGGCAGCAGCGGCCCCGCCGGCACGGTTTCGGTGCCGCCGAAGCCGGCCGGCAGCGAACGGTCCGGCCCGAGCGTGGCCGCCTGCCCGGCCGGCGTGGCCGGCACCGGATCGCTGGTCACCTCGGGCATCAGCGGCTCCAACGG
>JAEZLX010000093.1 GCA_023415035.1 Pseudomonadota bacterium
TCACGGCCCCGGGGACCGCACCCGCACCCTCGGCGCCGGTGGCCAACTCGTCCGGCACGGCGATCAGGTGCCGGATCCGCGGCACCCGGGGCAGGACGTCCGCGACCCGGTCGGCGAAGCCCCGGTGGAACACCAGCGCCTCGAGGTCGGCGTCGTCGTACAGGTACTGCAGTTCGTCGGAGGTGTACCGGAAGTTCACGGTGACCGGGACGGCGCGGATCTTGAAGGCCGCGAGGATCGCGACCATCGTCTCGATCGAGTTGTGCATGTGGATGCCGATGTGCGCGCCGGCCCCGAGGCCGGCCGCGAGGAGATGGTGGGCGAACCGGTTGGCCCGCTCGTCGAGCTCCCGGTAGGTCACCTGCTCTCCGGAGACGATCATGGCGAGGCGATCGGGCATCGCGTCCACGGAGTGCTCGAACAGATCACCGAACGTGTAGGCCATGCGGATTCTCCTGTCCGGATCGTCGGTTCAGACCACGTAGAGCGGCAACGGGATTCCCCGGTCCTCGAAGCGGAAGCCGGCACCGGTACTGACCTTGGTGATGGCGACCTCGACACATTCGCGCGCCGGCTCGTCGGTGACGTCGACCGCCACCGTCAGTGCGGCCGCGTCCTCATCGACGACCCGCACCGTGAAGTGCGGATTCACCCCGCGCACGAGTGCCTGCAGCGGTTCGAGGTGCGCACCGTCGATCAGTACCGGCCACCCGCCGTCGGTGTCGACGAGTCCGTCCCGGCCGATACGTATCTCGAGACGCTCCCCGTCGAAGCGGATATCGCTGTGCACGTACTGTCTCGGGTTCAGCAGCGGATGCAGCGCCAGCACCGTCGCCAGCCCCTCGAGATCGTCGGGCAGCCCGAGGGCGTCCCGGATCCGCTGGGCGGTGACTCCGGCGATACCGGTCAGCTGTTTGCGGGTGATCTCCCGGGCCTTGTCCTCGTCCACCCGCTTACGGACCGCCAGCATGAAGCCGAGCGCCAGCAGGTGCTGTTGCAGGCACACCTCCTCGGCGATCCGGACCAGGGCCGATCGGGAGAAGTCGGGGAACCGCAGATCCGACAGCAGCGGCCCCGCGTAGTCGTGGTGGCCTTCCCCGGTGGTGTCGATCGGGCTGAGTTCGACGGTGGCGGCGGCGCTGCGGCCGAGCTGCTCGGTGTGTGACGGCATCGGCGGCGGGACGTGTGCGTCATCGATGATCACGGTCCACGCGCAGTGCGGCTGCCGGTCCGCGGGCCGGCGGGGTGGTCGATGGATCGGTCGCACCTGGGCGTGCGGGTTGGTGGCCAGTGCGGTGGCGTCGAAGGTGGGGTCCTCGATGTCGTGGCACATCGCGGTCACGTACTCGTCGCCGAGCGGTTCGACGTCCGTCAACGCGCCGCAGTGGTCGAGCCGGAACTCCCCGTGCCGCGGGTCGTCGACGCGATACCGGAAGTCCATGAACTGTGGCGGGGCCCCGATGTCGAGTTGCAGCCCCTTGAAGATGGTCACCACGTCGTCGCCCTCGTACCGCAGTGCCTTCTGCATCCGGCGGGTGTACCAGGGGCTCGACGCCTGCCACTCCTCGATCGCCACCTGCGCCATGCCGTCCCGGCCGAACTCGGCGATCAGGTGGGCCATCCCGGACCGGTCGAGGAGCTGGCCGCACAGCAGCAGGTCCGGGACCAGGATCGCGAGGTCGGTCCGCGACAGTGCCGCGAACGCGCGGGACGAGTGCGGCTCGGCGCTCACCACAGCGGCACCGGCGCCTGTCCGGCCGGGTACCAGCCCGGCAGTTTCTCGCCCGAGATCGAGCGCTGGATGCGGGCCTGCATTCCCGTCGACAGGGCGTTGTTCCGGATCATCTCTATGAACAGCGCCGAGACGTTGCCGAAGTCGAAGAAGTCCCGCTGCCAGGACCACTGGAAGTTGCCGCCGTAGCGGAACCAGCTGCCGCCGATGCCGTACACGGCGTAATTACCGCCGTCCGGGCGCTCGACGTCGGCGACCTGCTTCCACAGCCCGATGACGTTGCCGCTGCGGTCGTCGATCACGTACTCCTGGTACGGATACTCCCACCCCTCGAGCCCCTGCATCTCGAGACCGAGGGCGACGTCCCGGATCTCGTCACGGCCGACCGCCATGAAGTCCTGCTTCGGGCCGTAGTTCCAGCCGTAGGTGGCGTCCTCGGTGTAGAAGTCCGCCAAGGGCTTCCAGTCACCCGCCGCCTCGGCTTCCTTGTTCGCCTGCGCCCAGCGCCGGACCATCTCGTCCAGTTCGCCACGGTCGAATCCGGTCATGCTCTCATCTCCTTCGAAGTGGGTTCGCGTTTCGGGTCGGATGGTCGATGTCGCGTCAGTCCTCGACGATCCGCAGCGCCTGGGTGGGGCAGTACCGGACGGCGTTCTCGATATCGGCGCGCCGGGACTCGGCGGGTGTCGGGTCGAGAATCGTCACCTTCCCGCGTTTGGGTACCTCGAACACGTCCGGCGCCTCGAGTTCGCAGGCGGCGTGGCCCTGGCACAGATCCGGGTCGACTTCCACGTGCATGGTCAGGCCTCGCTCGGGTGCGCGACGGGACACCCTGCCGGAGCCGCGGCCGCCGAGCCGACGGCCGCCGCGCGACTCGTTCGCCGCCGGTACCGCACCCGGCACGGCTGCTGCAGCTGCACCACCATCTTGCTGTGGTCGTTGCGATAGGAATCGGCCGGTTGCGCCATCTCGAACTCGAAGTCGCGCAGCAGGATCGAGAAGATTGCCTTGAGCTGCATCTGCGCGAAGGCCGCGCCGACGCACCGGTGCCGGCCCGCCCCGAACGGAATCCAGGTCCACCGGTTGGCCAGATCTTCCTGGTTCGGATCGATGTAGCGGCCGGGATCGAAGTGGTCGGGGTTCGGGAAGTCCTCGGGAATCCGATTGGAGATCGCCGGCGTGGCCGCGACGAGATCGCCCTCCCGGATCGCGAAGCCCTCGACCTCGAAGTCGCCGCGCGCGACCCGCAGCAGGACGATCAGCGGCGGGTGCAGACGCAGGGTCTCCTTGATCACCGCCTCGAGCACCGGGATCCGGCGC
>JAEZLX010000079.1 GCA_023415035.1 Pseudomonadota bacterium
ATGTCACCCGACGGCAGCTTCCCCGCCCGCGGTGCCGAGACCGCCTTCAAGGCACTGGCCAGCGTGGACGACAAGCTCGCCGCGGCCAAGCTGGACCTGAACGCGGTCTACACCAACGACTTCGTGCGCAGGGCCAACGCCAAATACAAGTAAACACTGCCGCCTCCCCGGCGCGCCTTAGGCACTTCGGGAAGGAACAACGCCCGCGGACCGGAAAAAGACGGTTCCGCGGCGTTCACGCCTTTGCGTCATTGGTAAACGGTATTCACATGACTCATCCCGCCATCGAGTTGCAGGGCATCGCCTGCACGTTCGTCAGCAAGGACAACCCGGGCCAGCGCTACACCGCCGTCGACAATGTGGACCTGTCGGTGGGCGCGGGCGAGTTCGTCAGCGTGGTCGGCCCCACCGGCTGCGGCAAGAGCACGCTGCTGAACGTGGCCGCCGGCCTGCTGGAGCCGAGCAAGGGCAGCGTGCGCATCTTCGGCGAACCGCTGGCGGGTATCAACACCCGCGCGGGCTACATGTTCCAGGCCGAGAGCCTGATGCCCTGGCGCACGGCGCTGCAGAACGTGATGGCGGGGCTGCAGTTCCGCGGCGTCCCTGACCGAGAGGCGCGCGCTCAGGCCGAAGACTGGCTGCGCCGCGTCGGACTTGGCAGCTTCGGCGACCGCTTCCCGCACCAGATGAGCGGTGGCATGCGCAAGCGCGCCAGCCTGGCCCAGACCCTGGTCATGGACCCGGACATCATCCTCATGGACGAGCCCTTCTCGGCGCTGGACATCCAGACGCGCCAGCTGATGGAAAACGAGGTGCTGGAACTCTGGCAGGGCGGCGAGCGCCGGGCCGCCCCAGGTTCGGGCCGCAAGGCCGTGCTGTTCATCACCCACGACCTGGACGAGGCCATCGCCATGAGCGACCGCGTGGTCATCATGAGCGCCGGTCCGGCCTCGCGCCCGATCGGCGAGTTCGCCATCGACATCCCGCGCCCGCGCGACGTGGCGGAGGTCAAGGCCACGCCGCGTTTCCTGGAACTGCACGCCGCCATCTGGGGCGTGCTGCGCGAGGAAGTCCTCAAGGGCTACCAGCAACAACTCGAAAAAGCCGCCTGAGCCATGTGGAAGCTGATCAAACCCCGTCCGGCCACGCTGCGTCTGTGGCAGCTCGGCCTGCTCGTGCTGATGTTCGTGTTCTGGCACGTGATGACCAAGCCGGGCCTGATCCCGCCGTTCATGTTCGAGAACGATCGCCAGGCGGCCTTCTTCTTCGGCGAGCCGGTGCGCATCTTCGAACGCATCTGGGACTGGTTCGTCACCGACGCCGACATCTACATCCACCTGTGGGTGACGCTGGCCGAGACGGTGATGGCCTTTGCCATCGGCGCCGTGGGCGGGCTGGCCTGCGGCCTGTGGCTGGCGCTCTCGCCCATGGCCTCGGCGATTCTTGAGCCCTACATCAAGGCCCTGAACTCGATGCCCCGCATCATCCTGGCGCCGATCTTCGCCGTCTGGTTCGGCCTGGGCATGGGCTCCAAGGTCGCGCTGGGCGTGACGCTGGTGTTCTTCATCGTGTTCTTCAACGTGTACCAGGGCGTGAAGGAAGTCAGCCCCGTGGTACTGGCCAACGCGCGCATGCTCGGGGCCGGCCGCAAGCAGCTGCTGCGCCACGTCTATCTGCCCAGCGCCACCAGCTGGGTGTTCAGCTCCCTGCACACCTCGGTGGGACTGGCCTTCGTCGGCGCCGTCGTGGGCGAGTACCTCGGTTCCTCTCAGGGCGTGGGCTACCTGATCCTGCAGGCCGAGGGGAGCTTCGACATCAATACCGTGATGGCCGGCATTCTGGTGCTCACCACCTTCGCGCTGGTGCTCGACGGCCTGGTGGGTGTGATCGAGCGGCGGCTGATGACCTGGCAGCCCAAGGCTGGCGAGACGGAAAAGCTGTGAACGGCTGGCTCGCCCTGGGCATCGCCATCGTGGCCGAGGTCGTGGGCACCAGCGCCCTCAAGGCCAGCGAGGGCTTCACCAGACTGTGGCCATCGCTGCTCGTCGTGCTCGGCTACGGCGCGGCCTTCTACTGCCTGTCGCTGGTGCTGCGCACCATCCCCGTGGGTGTGGCCTATGCGGTCTGGTCGGGCCTGGGCATCGTCCTGATCACGCTGGTGGCCTGGTTGGTGCATGGCCAGACCATCGACCTGGCCGGCGTCATCGGCATGGCCCTGATCGTGGCGGGCGTGCTGGTGCTCAACCTCTTCTCGCGCTCGGCGGCGCACTGACCGCGCGGCCCGCGCCCTCTCAGAGCACGGTCAGCAGCTTGGTGTGGAACTCGGGCAGGCGCTTGGCGCCTGTGCGGCTGCCGGTCATGGCCTCTTCCCAGGCCAGATAGGCCTGCCGAAGTCCTTCGGTGCCTTTGGCCTGCGCGATGCTTTCGATCAGAGAGATGCGGGTGTGCTGGCCGAAGATGGCATTGACCGTGTTGATCATGAAATTGCGCGCCATCTCGTTCTGGGCCGGCGTGCGTTCGGCCGCCGGCGGCAGGCGGGAGACGAACGCCGACACGGCGGCCCCCTCGGCCGGGCTGACGAGCGCAGCCGCAGGCTTGGGGGCGGGCTTCTCCTGCGCCCTGGCCTCGATGCAGCCCTTTTCGACAAGCTCCCCCAGAATGGTGTCGATGTCGGCGCCACCCGCGAAGGTGGCCAGATCCCTGCCGCTGCGCTGGCCATCGACCAGGACAAGAATGCGCCGCACCAGGGGCGCCAGGCCCAGGGAGCGCTGCTGGATTTCCTGCTGGCCGGTCTCGGTCTTGGCGAATACCGCGCTGATGAAGTCGATCGTCTCGCTCATGGTCCTCCGTCCGCATCCTGTCGGCCCGCCCCGGCAAAAAACCACCGGGGCTGTAACCAACCGCAACACAGCATTTTCCGAACGACCACGCACCCGTGAAATCCGGGTTTTCTTGGAGACGGCGCCGTCCGTCCCCACACGGACACCGTCAGGCCGCCAGCGCGGCCTCCAGCGCGTCGACGAACATGGCGGGCACGTCGAAGCCCGTCTGGTCGGTGATTTCCTGGAAACAGGTCGGGCTGGTGACATTGATCTCGGTGACCTTGTTGCCGATCATGTCCAGGCCGACCAGCAGCAGGCCACGACTGGCCAGCACGGGCGCGATGGCCTCGGCCACGGCCCGGTCGGCGTCTTGCAGCGGCTGGGCCACGCCCTTGCCGCCGGCGGCCAGGTTGCCGCGCACCTCGTTGCCCTGCGGGATGCGCGCCAGCACGTAGGGCGCGACCTTGCCGCCGATGAGCAGCAGCCGCTTGTCACCCAGAGCGATCTCGGGCAGGTAGGCCTGTGCCATGACGCTGGTGGCGCCGCCCTGGTTGAGCGTCTCGATGATGGAGCCCAGGTTCATGCCGTCGGCACCGACACGGAAGATGCCCATGCCGCCCATGCCGTCCAGTGGCTTGAGGATGATGTCGCGGTGCTCGGCGTGGAAGGCGCGCAGGTCGTTGGCATTGCGCGTCACCAGCGTGGGCGGCGCAAACTCGGCAAACTCCATCAGCGCGAGCTTCTCGGGATGGTCGCGCAGCGCGCGCGGGCTGTTGAACACGCGCGCGCCCTCGCGCTCGGCCTGCTCCAGCATGTGCGTCGCGTAGAAGAACTCGCTGTCGAATGGCGGGTCCTTGCGCATGATCACGGCGTCGAACGTGTGCACCGGCTCCAGCGATTCGGACATGACCTTGTACCACTCGTCGGCATGGCCCGTGAGCTGCAGCTGGCGCACCTGCGCCGTCACCGGCTGGCCGCTGCGCCAGCGCATGAAGCGCGGCTCGGTGCTGGCCACGCGATGGCCGCGCCTTTGCAGCTCGCGCATCATGGCAAAGGTGGTGTCCTTGTAGATCTTGAAGGACTCGATCGGATCGGCAACGAAAAGAATGTTCATGGGTGCTTGGACTTGGCAGTCCCGTACTGTTGCACAAACAGCGCCAGGGCGCCGGCGACGACGCCCCAGAAGGCCGAGCCGATACCGGCAATGACGACGCCGCTGAGGGTGACGAGGAAGGTGATGAGCGCGGCCTCGCGGTGGCCGTCGTCCTTGAGCGAGGCGTGCAGGCCGCCGCCGATGCTGCCCAGCAGCGCCAGCCCGGCGATGGCCGCCACCAGCTCCTTCGGGAAGGCCAGCAGCACACCCGTGACGGCCGCGCCCACCAGGCCGATGATGACGTACAGGGATCCGCAGACCACGGCGGCGGAATAGCGCTTGTCCTTGTCCGGATGGGCTTCCTCGCCCATGCAGATGGCGGCGGTGATGGCGCTCAGGTTGAGCGCGTAGCCACCAAAGGGCGCCAGCAGCAGCGTGGCCACGCCCGTCGTCGTGATGATGCGCGAGATCGGCATCCGGTAGCCCGCCGCCCGGATCGCCGCCACGCCCGGCAGGTTCTGCGAGGCCATGGTCACCACGAACAGCGGCAGCGCGAGGCTGACGAAGGCGCTGAAACTGAAGACCGGTGCCGTGAACACCGGGCGCGCCCATTCGAGCGTGAGCGCCTCGGTATGGAGCTGCCCGCGCGCCAGCACGTACACCACCGCCGCACCCAGCGTCACCGGCACCGCGTAACGCGGCGCAAACCGGCGCCCGAGCAGATAGGCCAGCAGCATGACCAGCACCAGCGGCAACGCCGTCTGTGCCGCGGTGAATGCCTGCAACCCGAAGCGCGCCAGTACCCCGGCCAGCAGCGCCGACGCGATGGCCATCGGGATGCGGTTCATGATGCGTTCGAACCAGCCGGTCGCGCCCGAGAGGATGATCAGCACCGCGCAGGCCATGAAGGCGCCGACCGCCTCGCCCATGCCGTAGCCGCCCGCCAGCCCGGCCGTCGCGAGCACCGCGGCACCGGGCGTGCTCCAGGCCACCATCACCGGCTGGCGCAGGATCAGCGAGGGGATGGCCGTGCACAGGCCCATGCCCAGGCCCAGCGCCCACATCCACGAGGTGATCTGTTCCTGCATCGCGCCGAATGCCTGCGCGGCCTGGAACACGATGGCCACGGAGCTCGTGAAGCCGACCAGCACCGCCACGAATCCCGCCGTGGCGGCGGGCAGATTCACGTCACGAAAGAAAGACATCCCGCGATTGTGCCGTCAAGGACCGACACCCGCTGCGAGCCGCCTCATTCGTAGACTTCGGCGTCCGGGTCGGTCGCTTCCAGCTCGTAGGCCGCGGCCAGCATGGCCAGGCGGCCGATCACGCCGTACATGTAGAAGCGGTTGGGTGCGCTGGCGCCCGGCTTGGCGCCCGGCTGCGGCAGGATCGCGCTTTGCTCGAAGGCCAGCGGCACGAAGCCGGCCCCGGGCAGGTTCAGGTTCTCGTCCACGCCGCGCTGCGCATGCACGCGGTAAAAGCCCCCGACCACGTAGCGGTCCATCATGTAGACCACCGGCTCTGCCACCGCCGCGTTGATGCGCTCGTAGGTGAGCACGCCCTCCTGGATGATCACCTGCGAGACCGGCTGGCCGGCCTGCACCGTGCTCATGCGCTGACGCACGGCCGGACTCATGGCGTCGATCTCCTTGGCGTCGCGCACGGTCAGCACGCCCAGCCCGCCCGTGCCGTTGTCGGCCTTGACCAGCACGAAGGGCTTTTCGTTGATGCCATATTCCTTGTACTTGCGGCGGATCTTGCCCAGCAGCGTGTCGACCTGGCCGCGCAGGCATTCGAGGCCCTGCTCCTCGTTGAAATCGACCTCGCCGCACTGCGCGAACATCGGGTTGATCAGCCACGGGTCCATGCCCAGCAGCTTGCCGAAGCGCTTGGCCACTTCCTCGTAGGCCTTGAAGTGGTTGCTCTTGCGCCGCGTGACCCAGCCGGCGTGCAGCGGCGGCAGCAGGTACTGCTCGTGCAGCGCCTCCAGGATGCCCGGCACACCGGCACTCAGATCGGTGTTGAGCACGATGGTGCAGGGGTCGAAATGCTTCAGGCCCAGCCGGCGGCGGCTGCGCACCAGCGGCTCCAGCGTGATCGTGCCGCCACCGGGCAGGTCGAAGGTGCGCGGGCTGTCGATCTCCGGCGAGAGCGAGCCCAGCCGAACGTTCAGGCCGGCCTGGTAAAAAATGCGCTGCAACTGCGCGAGGTTATCCAGGTAAAAAGGATCAGTGCTGTTGTCAGGCACCAACAGCAGGTGCTTGGCCTCGGGGCAGATCTTCTCGATCGCCGCCATCGCCGCCTGCACCGCCAGCGGCATCATTTCGGGCGACAACAGGTTCCAGCGCGAGGGAAACAGGTTGGTATCCACGGGCGCGAGCTTGAAGCCCGCGTTGCGCACGTCCACCGAGGTGTAGAACGGCGGCGTGTGCTCCATCCACTCCAGCCGGAACCAGCGCTCGATGACCGGCGTGGACTCCAGGATGCGCTGCTCGAGCTCGTTGATGGGTCCGTTGAGGGCTGTGACGAGGTGGGGAACCATAGGTGGAGGCCGCAGGCGCCGCCACCAGCATCACCCCCGGCGGGGGCAGCCTGCCGCGACGCCGGTGATGCCGGATCGGAGCAGGCCTGGGAGCTGGCGCGACAGGCGGGGTAATGGCGGGTTGGGTAGGAGGACCAAAGGGAGTATTGTCGCCAGCATATGTGGGCGACAGGGCAGTTGGCAAGCCCCCGTCAGTGGCGGGTCTCGCCCTCGCCCAGCACGACGTACTTCAGCGAGGTCAGCCCCTCCACCCCGACCGGTCCGCGGGCGTGGAACTTGTCGGTGCTGATGCCGATCTCGGCACCCAGCCCGTACTCGAAACCGTCAGCGAAGCGGGTACTCGCATTCACCATGACGCTCGCAGAATCGACCTCGCGCAGGAACCGCTGCGCGTGCACGTGGTCGGTGGTCAGGATGGCGTCGGTGTGGTGGCTGGAGTAGCGGTTGATGTGGGCGATGGCCTCGTCCACGCCGTCCACGACCTTGACACTGACGACGGGCGCCAGGTATTCCTCGCTCCAGTCCTGCTCGGTCGCGGCGATCACCTTGGCGCCGGGCACGCCGGCCAGCATCGCCAGCGACTCGGGGCAGCCGCGCATCTCCACGCCCTTGGCTGCATAGACAGCGCCGATCCTGGGCAGGAATTCGGCTGCCACGCCGCGCGCCACCAGCAGGCTTTCGGTGGCATTGCAGGGGCTGTATTTTTGTGTCTTGGCGTTGTCCGCCACCGTGACGGCCATGGCGATGTCGCAGGGGTCGTCCACATAGGTGTGGCAGTTGCCGTCCAAATGCTTGATCACCGGCACCTTGGCATCGCGGCTGATGCGCTCGATCAGCCCCCGGCCGCCGCGCGGGATGATCACATCCACGTACTGCGGCATGGCGATCAGGTGGCCGACGGCCTCGCGGTCGGTGGTCGGCACCAGTTGCACCGCATCGGCGGGCAAGCCGGCCTCGACCAGCGCGCGCTGCACCAGCGCCGCCAGCGCCCGGTTGGACTCGATGGCCTCGGAGCCACCGCGCAGGATGCAGGCGTTGCCGCTCTTGATCGAGAGGCTCGCTGCCTCGATGGTCACGTTCGGGCGGCTCTCGTAGATCATGCCGAACACGCCGATGGGCACGCGCATCTGGCCCACGCGGATGCCGCTGGGCATCTGCCGCATGCCCGAGATTTCGCCGATGATGTCCGGCATGGCCGCCAGTTGTTCGCAGCCCTGGGCGCAGGTTTCGATGACCTTCGGCGTGAGGCGCAGCCGGTCGATCATGGGCTCGGACAGGCCGCTGGCGCGGGCACGCTCAAGATCCCTGGCGTTTTCCGCCTCCAGCGACGCCACACTCGCGCGCAGCAACTCGGCCAGCAGCCGCAGGGCCTTGACCTTGGATGCAGCGCCGGCCTTGGCCATCAGCGCCGAGGCCACCTTGGCCTGCTGGCCCAGGGTGTTCATGAGTTCGAGAGTGTTGGTCGCGTTCATGGGGGGATTTTCTCACCTTCCCCGGCATCGTTCAGCGCAGGGGGATCGGCACGTTCCGGTCCACCGGCACCACCGCCACCGAGTTCTGCGGCGAGCCCTCGATCAGGCGGTCGGAGTACGTCAGGTACACCAGCGAGTGGCGTTTCGCGTCAACCATCCGCACGATGCGCAGGCGCTTGAACACGAGGCTGGTGCGCTCGCTGAAGATCTCCTCCTGCTCACGGAGCGGTCTGGCGATCGTGATCGGGCCGACCTGGCGGCAGGCGATGGACGCCTCCGATTTGTCTTCGGCCAGCCCGAACGCGCCCTTGATCCCGCCCGTCTTGGCACGCGAGATGTAGCAGGTCACCCCGCTGACACCCGGGTCGTCGTAGGCCTCGACCACGATCTTGTGGTCCGGGCCGATGAACTTGAACACCGTGTCGACCGAGCCGATCTCCTCGGCCAGGGCAGGCTGCCCCCCCAGGGCTGCACTCAGGAGAACGAGAAAACGGGCAAGGCATTTCATGGCGCGGATCTTCATGACAGCGAAAGGCGGGGCCGCGACTGACGCGGGCGACCCGCCCATTCTGCACGGCCAATGTCGATCTTGCGCGCCGTGCCTCAGAACGGGTAGTGCCGCGGCGTGGTCTGCACCGTGATCCATCGCAGGTCGGTGAACTCGGCGATGCCGGCCCGGCCACCGAAGCGGCCGTAACCGCTGCCCTTGACGCCGCCAAACGGCATCTGCGCCTCGTCGTGCACCGTCGGGCCATTGACGTGGCAGATGCCGCTGTCGATCTTGCGTGCCACGTTGAAAGCCCTCGCGATGTCGCGCCCGAACACGGCCGCCGACAGGCCATAGGCGTTGTCGTTGGCGCAGGCAACGGCCTCCTGCGTGTCCTTGACGCGCACCACGCATTTGACCGGGCCGAAGGTTTCCTCGCCATAGATGCGCATCTCGGGCGTCACATGGTCGAGCACGGTGGCCGGCATCAGGGTGCTGTCGGCCTTGCCGCCGCAGACCAGCTTGGCGCCCTTGGCGAGCGCATCGTCGATCAGTGCGTTGCCGTGCTCGACCGTGGCCGGTCCGGTGACCGAACCCAGCACCACCGGATCCGGCTTGCGCGGGTCGCCCAGCGGCAGCGAGCGAGCCTTGTCGGCGAAACGCCGCACGAACTCGTCGGCGACCTTCTGGTCGACGATGATCCGCTCGGTGCTCATGCAGATCTGGCCGCTGTTCATGAAGCAGCCGAAAGCTGCGGCATTGACGGCGTCGTCAAGGTCGGCGTCATCCAGCACCACCAGCGGCGCCTTGCCGCCGAGCTCCAGCACCACGGGCTTGAGGTACCTGGAGCAGGTGGCCGCGATGATCTTGCCCACCTTCGTGCTGCCGGTGAAATTCACGCGCCGCACGGCCGGGTGGGCCACCATGGCCTCGACCACGGCGCCGGCGTCGGCGGGCGCGTTCGTCACATAATTCACCACCCCGGCCGGGAAGCCCGCATCCTGCAGCGATTCGATGATCAGCGCATGGGTGCGCGGGCTGTTCTCGCTGCCCTTGAGGATGACGGTGTTGCCGCAGGCCAGCGGCGTGGCGATGGCACGCACGCCCAGGATGACCGGCGCGTTCCAGGGCGCGATGCCCAGCACCACGCCCGCAGGCTGACGCACGCCCATGGCCAGGCTGCCGGGCACGTCCGAGGGGATCACCTCGCCGGCGATCTGCGTGGTCAGTGCCGCCGCCTCGCGCAGCATCCCGGCCGCCAGGTGCACGTTGAAGCCGGCCCACAACACCGTGGCACCGGTCTCGGCCGCCATGGCAGCAATGAAATCGGGCGTGCGCGCCTCCAGCGCGTCGGCGGCCTTGAGCAGCAGCAAACGGCGCTCGGTCGGGCCGGTGTCGCTCCAGGTCTTGAAGGCCTCGGCGGCAGCTTCGACCGCCAGCACCGCGTCGGTAGTCGTGGCCGCGGGCGCGCGCGTGGCAACACTGCCATCCAGCGGGTTGCGCCGCTCGAAGGTGGCACCGTTCTCGGCCGTCACTTTCAGGCCATTGATGAGCATGCTCAGATCGGACATGGGTCTGGTCTCCTTGGGTTCAGCTTCGACGTATTCGGAAACAGGGTCATGGACGGGCCGGTGGTCCGCCCGCGCCCAGATAGGCCTCCCGCACCACGCTGGAACGGGCCATGAGCTTCGCCGACCCGCTGGCCACCAGCGCGCCGCGTTCCATCACGTAGGCGCGGTCGGCCACCGCCAGCGCCTTCTTCACGTTCTGCTCGACCATCAGCACGGTCGTGCCGGCATCCGCAATGCGACGCGCTATGCCCAGCAGCTCGTCCACCATGCGCGGCGCCAGTCCCAGCGAGGGCTCGTCGAGCATGAGCAGGCGCGGCGCGCTCATCATCGCGCGCGCCACCGCCACCATCTGCTGCTCGCCGCCGCTCATGGTGCCGGCGAGCTGGTGCGCGCGGTCACGCAGCTTCGGGAAATCGTTGAAGGCCTGCTCCAGCCGACGCGCGCGCTCGACCTTGTTCACGAGCCAGCCACCCAGCTCCAGGTTTTCGTGCACCGTCATCTGCGGAAACAGCTGGCGGCCCTCGGCCACCAGCGCCACGCCGGCACGCACGATCTGGTCGGTCTTGCGGGGCAGCGGAATGCCGTCAAGCAGCACCTCGCCCTCACGGCCGATCAGCCCGTTGAGGGCCTTGAGCAGCGTGGTCTTGCCCGCACCGTTGGGGCCAAGCACCACCGTCAGCCCGGGCCGCACCTCCATGCCCAGATCGCGCAGCACCAGGAAGGCCCCGTAGCCAGCCGAAAGGCCTCGCACCCGCAGGTGCGCCTGCCGGCTGCCACCCAGCACGAAGGGCGTATCGGTGTACCACATCATGCGGTGCCCTCCCCCACCATTTCGTCTCCCAGGTAGGCCTCGATCACCTCCGGATGCCGCACCACGGCCGAGGGTGAGTCATCGGCAATCTTGCGGCCCTGGTGCAGCACGATCACCCGCTCGACATGCCGCAGCAGCGTCGTCACCGCGTGCTCGATCCACACCACCGTCAGGCCCAGTTCGTCGCGCAGACGCCGCACCAGTTGCGCCATCGACTCGACTTCGGCTTCGGTCAGCCCTGCCGCCACCTCGTCGAGCAGCAGCATGCGCGGCCGTGTGGCCAGCGCCATGCCGATCTCCAGCAGGCGTTGCTGCGACGGGGTGATGGCCGCCGCCGGCAGGTCCGCCTGCGCCGACAGGCCGATCAGCGCCAGGATCCCGTCGCTGTCGCGCAGTGCGGACGGAATGGCACCGTGCCGGCGCCGGCCGGCAAATTTCAGCCCAAAGCCGACGTTGTCGCGCACGCTCATCTCGCCGAACACGCGCGGCGTCTGGAACGTGCGCGCCAGACCGCTGGCCGCGAAATGGTGGGGCGCGCGACCACCCAGGTCACGACCGCCCACAACCAGGCGACCACCGGTGGGCCGGATCACGCCGGAAATCGCGTTGAAGAAGGTCGTCTTGCCGGCGCCATTGGGGCCGATGATGCCCACCAGTTCGCCCGTCATGAACACCGCATCCACGGCATCCACCGCCGTGAGGCCACCGAAGCGGACTGTGATGCCTTCGGCCTGCAACAGGGGCTTGCTTTCCGTCACGGCAGCCCGTCCGGCTGAAGAGATGCTTCGATCAGAAATCATGGCGACGCTCCCGCTCCAGACGCTGCTCCGCTTCGCGTTGCGCGGCGCGGCTGCCGGGCCAGGCCCGCAGGTCGCCCCAGGTCCGGCGCATCGATACCCACCACCCGCGGAAGGTGTCCGGCCGCAGCGAGGCCAGGCCACCGGGCAGGTACAGCACTGACAGGATCAGCAACACGCCCAGTGCCATCATGTAGATCTGCGGCACCTGCAAGCGCAGCGTCTCGGCCAGCACGCTGAACACGATGGCGGCGATCAGCGGCCCCCACAGCGTCGTCGCGCCGCCGATCAGCGCGATCAGCACTGTCTGGAACCCGATGAAGGGATTGAACACCGTGTGCGGATCGATGTAGGTCCAGCGCACGCTCATGGCCGCGCCCACGGCTCCGGCAATCGCCGCCGTCAGCGCGAAGCCGGCGATTTTCACCACGCGCGTGTTCACGCCCAGGGTCTGCGCTCGCTGCTCGTCGGCACCGATGCCGGCCATGGCCAGACCGAAGCGGGTGCGCCGGATGCCCATCGACAATGCCAGCGCGGCCACGGCAATCACCAGCACCGTGAGGTAGACCGTCCGGTCCTCCGGCACCACGACCAGCACCCGGCCCACGGTGCCTGTCACGCTCTTCTCGAAGTAGCTCACCGCGTGGCGGATCAGCTCCGTCATGCCGAAGGTCAGCACCGCGAAGTAGGTGCCGCGCAGATGCAGCACCGCCGCCCCCATGATCGCGGCCACGACGGCCGCCAGCAGTGCCGCCAGCCCGATCACCGGCGTCCACGGCAGGCTTTCCAGCAGCACCGCGCTGGTATAGGCGCCGATACCGAAGAAGGCCGATGTCGCCAGCGACAGGTAACGCGTGACGCCGCAGAACATCGCCCAGCTCGACGAGAGGGCGATGTACATCAGGCAGGTGAGCGCCATCGAGACCACGAACTCGCTGCCCAGCCCCGGAATCGCCAGCGCCCAGCCCGCGACCGCCAGCAGCACCAGCATATCGCGCACGAGGATCTGCCCCTGTCCCATCGTGGATGGGCTTGCTTTGCCGCTCATGCCTTCCTCCCCTTGCGCGCGAACAGCCCCTCGGGCCTGAACAGCAGGACGCCGATGAACACCACATAGCTCAGCAGCGCCTTGAGCGACGGATTGGTGAAATGCATGCCGATGGCCTCGACCACACCGAGCATCAGCCCGCCCGCCAGCGCGCCGCCCATGCTGCCGAAACCGCCGAGGGTGATGACGATGAGCGCCGTCACGGTGTACGGTTCGCCCATGGAAGGGCTGATGGTGTAGGACATCGACAGCAAACAACCCGCTACGCCCGAGAGCCCGAGCCCGACGCCGAACATCAGCGGATGCAAACGGCGCGTGTCGATGCCCACCAGTTGCGCTCCCGTGGGCGACTGCATCAGCGCGCGCACCGCCTTGCCCCACAGCGTCATGCGCAGCAGCACGATCAGCGCGCCGGCGAACAGCAGCGCCAGCACGAACACCAGCAGCTTGTTGCCCGCGAACTGGGCCGATCCACCCGGCAGGGGAATCACCACCGGATCGGTCAGGTAGTCGTATCCGCGCAGATCGCCGCCCCAGATGGACGACACCACGTTCTGCACGAGGAACATCAGGCCGAAGGCCACCATCAGGCCGCGCGCCTCGAACACGTCCAGGTTCGGCGAGGTCTCGGTCAGGTGGCGGAAGCACAGCCGGTGCACCGCCAGGCCAATGGCCAGCAGCACCGCAAACGACACCGGGATCATCAGCAGCGGCGAGACACCGAACTGCGTCTGCGCCATCCAGGTCAGGAACGCGCCGACCATGAGGAACTCGCCATGCGCGATGTTCAGGATGCGCATCAGGCCGTACTGCAGGTTCAGCCCCAGCGCCACCAGCGCATAGATGCCGCCGGTGATCAGGCCGGAGGCAACGAGTTCAAGCCAGGCAGGAAATGACATACAAAGAAAAGACGAACACGGGAAAGCGGTACGGGCGTGGCGGCACATCGGCCCGCCCGCGCGGGCCGCCACAGGCGGCAGGGCACGCGGGTCCGGCCATCCGGACCCGGGCCTCTCAAACCGCCACCGGACAGGGGATCATTTCCAGGCCGGCTTGGCCGGGTTGAGCGCGGCCGTCGCGATCTGCCTGGGCCAGACCACCTCGAACTCGCCGTTCTGCCACTGGCCCACCGAGCCGGGCGTGCCGACGTTTTCGCTGCCATCGAAGCGGATGTCGCCGATAATGGTCTTGTGGGTGTTGCCCGCCACGTAGTCGCGGATCGCCTTGCGGTCCAGCCCCACCTGCTTCACCGCATGGGTCAGGATTTCAAGACCGGCCCAGCAGGCACCGCTGGCCCAGCGGTCGGGTTCCTTCTTCTGGCTGGCCACATGGGCATCGAAATAGGCCTTGGCACCCGCGCTGGTCTTGCTGTTCCATGAGCCCATGCCCAACACGCCCTCGGCGCCCTCGGCCGTGATCACGTTTCTGTACAGTTGGAACGCGGTGCCCACCGACACATAGAAAAATTTCGGGTTGAAGCCGATCTCCTTGGCCTGGCGGCTGGCCAGGATGGTGTCGGGCGGATAGGTGAAGCCAACGAACGCATCGGGATTCTTGTCCTTCATGGAGCGCAGCACCGGCGACAGGTCCTTGACGCCACCGGGGTAGCTCTTGTCCTCGACCAGGGTGATGCCCGTGCCCTGCAGCGCGACCTTGAAGGCGGCGTAATTCTCCAGACCGAACAGGTCGTCCACGTAGATCAGCGCCACGGTCTTGACGCCGTTGGCCTTGAACATGTCCACCAGCGCATTGCACATCGCGCGCGGCTGCTGCAGCAGCGAGAAGAAATAGGGCAGCCGCATGTCGATCAGCTTGTGCGACAGCGCCGTCGGGGCCAGGAAGGGATAGCCCAGACGGTTGGCCAGCGGTGCCACGGCGAAGTTCGCGTTGCTCCCCCAGGGCGGCAGCACGAGATCGACCTTGTCGGTGGCCATGAGCTTCTGGTAGGTGCGCACGCAGGTTTCGACGTCGCTGCGGTCATCGGAGCTGATCAGCTCGATCTTGCGGCGCACGCCCTTGACATCAAGCCCGCCCGCGGCGTTCTGCTGCTCCGCCCACAGCAGGTAGTTGGGCTCCTGGCTGGTCTGCGCGCCGCCCGTCCAGGGGCCGGTACGCGCCATGGCGTAGCCGATGCGGACCGGCGCCGACTGCGCCAGCAGCTGGGGGGCAACCGACATTGCGCCGACGGTCGCGGCGGCCCCCTTGATGATGAGGCGGCGGGTGGACTGAACCATGGTATGTCTCCTCTGGTAGGTATGCGAACGCGCCCATGTTAGGCAGCCCGTGCACGGCTGCTTGACCCATAGTGCAACAGGATTTGACGGATCGTGCACACCGGCGAGGGTTTTCCCCAAGTCCCCCGAAATGGCGCCAACCGGGGACCATAATGGTCCGCATCCCACCTCTTCCGGAGGCCCTCCATGACCACCGGCACAGCGCTCACGACCGACACGCTGGCACCCGAAGACACCGCACCGGCCTGGGCCGACTGGATGCACACGCTGTTCCATGGCCTGCGCTCCGATCTGTACGGTGATGCCGTGTTCGACGGGCACCTGTACACCTCCCGGGCCGGCGAGGTCATCATGACCAAACTGGAAGCCAACCGCCACCGCGTGCTGCGCACACCCGACATCGCCCGCCGGGACAGCGCCGACTACCTCAAGATCGTGGCGCCCTGGAAGGGCAGCGCCGCCGTCGAGCAGCACGGACGCCAGGCCTGGGTGCGCCCGGGCGGCTGGGCCATCTACGACACCACCGGCAGTTATGAGGTCGCCAATCCCGAGCGTTCCGAGCACCTGATCGTGATGCTGCCCAAGGCCCAGCTGAGCGAGCGCGGCCTGCGGCTGGAGCAGCTCATGGCCCGCCATGTGGGCGGAGGCTGCGGCATCTCCCGCGTCGCGCTGGACACCATGCGCAGCACCTTCCAGGAACTGCCCAACATGTCGGAGGACGCGGCCCGCGGCGCCGGCGAGCTGATCATGGAGCTGGTGCGCCTGTCACTGCTCGACCTGGCCGGCCGCGGCACCTCGACCACCCAGCAGGAGGCTTTCAAGGACCGCATCCGAGCCCATGTGGGACAGCACCTGCGCGACCCGGACCTGTCCATCGAACGCATCGCCCAGGCACTCAACTGCAGCAAACGCCACCTGCACAACGCCTTCAGCGACGAAGACGACACGCTGGCCCACCACATCCTGCGCCGACGCCTGCAGGCCTGCATGCGCGACCTCCGGCACCCCGATTTCGCCCACAAGACCATCACCGAGATCGCCTTCTCCTGGGGATTCAACAACGGCGCCCACTTCAGCCGGGTGTTCCGCGAACATACCGGCCTTTCACCGAGCGGGTTCCGGGCCGCCGCCCTGCGCCAGGAACTGGACGCAGCCGGCTGAAGCATGCCGTCAGCGCGGCGCGCAACCCCGGGCCACGCGCATGGCCAGCTGCTGCAGCGCCTGCCACGGATCGGCCGACCAGCCCTCGGCCTTGAGGCCCTTGACAATGCCGTCCACCACGTGCGCGTCGTCGAGCCACTTGCCCAGCGTCGCCGCACCCAGTAGGGGCAGCACGCGCTCCATCAGCTTTTCGCGCACGCCCCAGACACGGTTCTCGCGCAGCGCCATCGGCAGCGGGCGTCCGGCGTCCAGCGCCATCCGCACGCGATGCAGGGTGCGGATGTCCTCGGCCAGGGCCCAATGCACCAGTACCGGCGCCTCGCCCTCGGCCTGCAGGCCATCCAGCATGCGCTGCGCACGCAGCGCCTGACCGCCCAGCACCGCTTCGGCCAGCTTGAACGGCGTGTAGCGGGCCACGTTGAGCACCGCGCCTTCGACCTGGGCGAACGACAGCTCGCCTTCGGGATACAGCAGGCCCAGCTTCTGGATTTCCTGGTGCGCCGCCAGCAGGTTGCCCTCCACCCGGTCGGCAAAGAACTGCAGCGTGCGCTGCCCCTCCTCGCCCTGCGCCACATGCTGGCCCTGCGCCTGCAGCCGCTGGGCGATCCAGGCCGGCAGGGCCTGTCGTTCCACCGTATCGATCCTGACCGTCACGCCCCGCGCGTCGAGCGCGCCGAACCAGGCGCCCTTGAGGGTCATGCCGTCGAGCCGGGGCAACACCACAAGCGTGAGCACGCTGTCATTGCCCTCCGCCGATTCGGCCAGCTGCTGCAGCGCCTGCGAGCCGTCCTTGCCTGGCTTGCCGCCCGGAATGCGGATCTCGACGAGCTGACGGTCGGCAAACAGGCTCAGCGACCCGCCACTGGCGAGAACGGAACTCCAGTCCACGTGGGCGCCGGCCACCGTGTGCACGGTCCGCTCGGTGTAGCCGCGCGCCCGGGCCGCCTCTCGGATGGCATCGCACGCCTCCTGCACCAGCAGGGGCTCGTCCCCGTGCACGGTGTACAGGCTGCGCAGCCCTTTTTGCAGGTGCGCCGCGAGCTGCGCCGCCGCGACCTGCATCTCAGATGGATCTGACCGAGGCCAGGCGACGCATGACCTGCTGGGTCACGTCGCCCCGCATGTCGTTGAACATGGCCTGCTCCTCAGCCGTCTTGGCCAGCACGGCCGTCTCGGAGAAGGAGATATCGCGCTCGAGCAGGATCTCGTCCTCCTCCAGCAGCACGCGCCCAGCCGCATTGGCAAGCTGGAAGCGGAACCGGTAGCGCAGCTCCAGCTCGCGCACCTGGCCGTTGGCCAGCCGGCCCACCACGACACGCTCGCGCTGGTCGGTGATGACCGTCAGCACCACCTGCGCCCTGGCCGCATTGGGACCGGTGCTGGCGGAGGTGATCACCTGCACACCCGCGTCGGGCAGCTCGCGCGCCAGCGCCCGCGCGACCGGAGATCCGGTGCTGCCGGTCAGCCGCAGCGAGGAAAACGCGAAGCTGGGGGCCTGGCGCAGCGCGAAGCCGCAACCGGTCAGCGCCGCGGCACCGGCAGCCAGCGGCAGGCCGGCTCCGGCACGCAGCAGTGCGCGGCGGGAAGTGGAGAAGTCGCGGGGAAGTGCCATGAAGCGCTTGCTGTGCAGAGAGGGTAAGGGAAGGGATCCGGCCTTTTATACCACCACATTCACCAGGCGCCCAGGCACGACCACCACCTTCTTCGGGGTGGCGCCATTGGCCTGTTTCTGGAACGCCTCGCTGGCCAGCGCCGCCGCCTCGATGGCCGCCTTGTCGGCGCCGGCGGGCACCGTCACGCTGCCGCGCAGCTTGCCGTTGATCTGCAGCACCAGCTCGATCTCGTCGCGCTGCAGCGCCGCCTCGTCCACCGTCGGCCAGGGCGCGTCGAGCAGGTCGCCGTACTGGGCGGCATAGCCCAGCGAGGCCCACAGCACGTGGGCCACGTGCGGCGTGGCCGGGTACAGCACGCGCAGCAGGATGCCGAAGCCCTCGGCCAGTGCGGCCTGGTCGGCCTCGCTGCCGGCCTCGGCCTTGAAGTCCTCCAGCGCATTGAGCATCTTCATCGCACCCGAGACCACCGTGTTGTACTGCATGCGCTGGTAGTCGTAGTCCACCTGCCTGAGCACCGTGTGGATCTCCAGCCGCAGTGCCTTGGCCGGCTTGGACAGGCTCTGCGCGGACACACTGGCCGCCAGCGCGCCCAGGCCACCGATGGCACTGACCTTGTGGCCGAAGCCCCAGACGCGGCGCAGGAAGCGGTAGCTGCCCTCCACGGCCGCATCGTTCCACTCCAGCGTCGCCTCCGGTGGCGCGGTGAACATGGTGTACAGACGCGCGGTGTCGGCGCCGTACTTCTCGATCAGGTCCTGCGGATCAACGCCGTTGTTCTTGGACTTGGACATGGTGCCCACGCCCTCGTAGTCGATCGGCGTGCCTGCCGGCAGGTCGCCCACCGCGTTCTTCAGCTTGGCGCCGACGATCTTGCCGCCCTCGTCCAGCACGTGCTCGACGTCGTGCGGCCAGAAGTATTCCTTGCCACCCTTGTCGGTGCGACGGCTGTAGATGTGGTTGAGCACCATGCCCTGCGTGAGCAGGCGGGTGAAGGGCTCGTCCACCTTCAACAGGCCCAGGTCGCGCATGACCTTGGTCCAGAAGCGCGCGTACAGCAGGTGCAGGATGGCGTGTTCGATGCCGCCGATGTACTGGTCCATCGGCATCCAGTACTGCGCGCCGTCGGCCACCATCTTGTCGGGATTGGTGGGATCGCAATAGCGCATGAAATACCACGACGAATCCACGAAGGTGTCCATCGTGTCGGTCTCGCGCCGCGCCGGCTTGCCGCAGCAGGGGCATTTCACCTTCAGGAAGGCTTCGCACTTGTTCAGCGGGTTGCCGCTGCCATCGGGCACCAGGTCCTCGGGCAGGAGCACCGGCAGGTCATTTTCGGGCACCGGCACGGCACCGCAGTCCTCGCAGTGGATGATCGGGATCGGCGTGCCCCAGTAGCGCTGGCGGCTGATGCCCCAGTCGCGCAGGCGGAAGGTGGTCTTCTTCTCGCCCAGACCCTTGGCCGCCAGCAGCTCGGCGACCTTGTCCACAGCCGCCTTGTGGCCCAGCCCGTCGAGCATGCCGGAGTTCACGCAGACGCCCTTGTGCTTGTCGGCGTACCACTCGGCCCAGGCGTCGGTCGAGAAGGTTTCGCCTTCCACGGCGATCACCGGCTTGATCGGCAGACCGTACTTCTTGGCAAACGCGAAGTCGCGCTCGTCGTGCGCCGGCACCCCCATCACGGCACCGTCGCCGTAGCTCATCAGCACGTAGTTGCCGACCCAGACCTCGACCTGCTCGCCGGTCAGCGGATGGGTGACGAACAGCCCCGTGGGCTGGCCTTCCTTTTCCTTGAGGGCCAGCTCGGCCTCGGTCGTGCCACCCTTCTTGCACTCCTCGATGAAGGCGGCGAGCTTGGGGTTGGACGCCGCAGCGTGCTGCGCCAGCGGGTGCTCGGGCGCCACGGCGCAGAAGGTCACGCCCATGATGGTGTCGGCGCGCGTCGTGAAGACGTAGAGCCGACCGTCCTGGATCAGCTGGCCTTGCGCGTCCCGGATGTCGTGGGTGAACGCAAAGCGCACGCCCTCGCTCTTGCCGATCCAGTTTTCCTGCATCAGGCGCACCTTGTCGGGCCAGCCGGTCAGGGTCGCCTTCTCGTTGCCCACCTGCACGTGCTGCAGCAGCTCGTCGGCGTAGTCGGTGATCTTGAGGTAGTAGCCCGGGATCTCGCGCTTTTCCACGATCGCGCCGGTGCGCCAGCCGCGGCCGTCGATGACCTGCTCGTTGGCCAGCACGGTCTGGTCCACCGGGTCCCAATTGACGACCTGGGTCTTGCGGTAGGCAATGCCCTTTTCGAGCATTTTCAGGAACAGCCACTGGTTCCACTTGTAGTACTCGGGCGAGCAGGTGGCGACCTCGCGGCTCCAGTCAATGGCCAGGCCCATCGCCTTCATCTGCCCCTTCATGTAGGCGATGTTGTCGTAGGTCCACTTGGCCGGCGGCACGCCGTTCTTGAGCGCCGCGTTCTCGGCCGGCAGGCCGAAGGCATCCCAGCCCATGGGCATCAGCACGTTGTAGCCGTTCATGCGCAGGTAACGCGTCAACATGTCGTTGATCGTGTAGTTGCGCACGTGCCCCATGTGCAGCTTGCCGCTGGGGTAGGGCAGCATGGAGCAGGCATAGAACTTCTTCTTGCCAGCGTCTTCCGTCACACGGTAGGCATCGGTGGCATTCCAGTGTTCGCGCGCGACGCGCTCGACGTCCTGGTGGGCGTATTTTTCTAGCATGGATCACCGGACCGGCAAGGTCCGCGGCAAAGAATCAGAATGGGAAAAGGCCGCCACCCCTTGCGGGCCAGCGGCCTGGTCATAGCAGACGGATTTTAGAACTTTGGCGCCGGGACGTCAGAACTGGCGTTCCAGCCTCAGGACCTGGTTGCCCTGCAGTTCGTATTCGGCCTTGTAGATGATGCCCGTCGGCAGGAACCAGACCGTCAGATTTTCCTGGATGCCATACGAATAGTCGGACCAGCTGTCAATGGTGAACAGCGTCTTATTCGTCCTGGAGGAGTAGCGTGCCTGCGGCTGCTGGCCCACCAGCCCGATGACATGATCCGAATGCATCCCGTGCGTGAGGTTGTCGTAGGCATGGCGCAAGGTGCGAACGCCCCGCTTGTCCGCATTGGTGACGTCCTGGTCATCGCTCCCCCCGCAACCGGCCAGCGCCAGCCCGAGGCCCAGCATGCCTGCCAGGGCAACCCGGCCCATCGTGCGGCGACCCACCCGGTCGAATCCCTGCTTCATCGTTGATACTCCTCGTTGTCGGGCGCCATACCCTGTCCCATCAGGTGGCTCCACCCTCCTGATAGAAAAGTTTTATAGCACAGGCCCCTGACGAAGACCATTGCCGAAGCCCCGAGTGTTGCAGGCGAGCCTCGCCAGACCGACGCGCGGCAGGCAGGCATCCCTCAGCGGACCACGGGTGCGGCGCCACCCTCGGCCTGCGGGTCGGTCACAAACCCGATGCGGGCCAGGCCGGCCCGCTGCGCCATGGCGATGATGGCCAGCACCCGCCCGTGGGGCACCCGCTCGTCGGCCTGCAGCCAGACCTCGGTGGACGCGTCCTGCCCGGCCGCCTGCGTCAGCCGCCGCTCCAGCTCGTCGTCGGCCACCGACTCGGTGTCCCACCAGGCCTGCCCGTCCACATCCAGACCGAGCCGGACGTGAGGTTCGGCCTCGATCGCATCCGAGCGGACCGGCACCTCCGCCTTCGGCAAATCGACCTCGATCCGGCTGGCCATCAGGGGCGCGGCGATGATGAAGATCACCAGCAGCACCAGCATGACGTCCACCATCGGCGTCACGTTGATGTCGCTCATGGGCCGGTGCCCGGTCGGTTTGTCGAGGCGGCCGAAACTCATGGATGTTCAGTCCGTCACCTGGCGGCTCACAGGTCGCCCTGTCTGCTGGCCAGCAGTTCCCGCAGGTCGCGGGCAAAGCCCTCAAGATCGGCCTCGATATCGGTCACGAGCCGGCCCAGGATGTTGTAGGCCAGCACCGCAGGAATCGCGACGGCCAGGCCGGCGGCGGTCATGATCAGCGCCTCGCCCACCGGCCCCGAGACCTGCTCGATGCGGAACTGGCCATCCGCGCCGATCTCGGTGAGGGCGTGGTAGATGCCCCAGACCGTGCCCAGCAACCCCACGAAAGGCGCCGTGGAACCCACCGTGGCCAGCAGCACCTGGCCGAACTGCAAGCGTCGCAGCACGCCGTGCAGGGCGTCGCGCAGCACGCGCGTGAGCTGCTGGCTGCGATCACCTGCCGCGGCCAGTGTGCCGCTGCCCGACGGCGCCAGCGACTGCGCGGCTGACACCAGCGGCGTCACGAGCCGCAGACGGTCGGTGCCAGCCAACGCCTGGCGCGCCTGCTCCAGGTTGCCGGCGCCCCAGAACGCGCGGATGGCGCGATCCAGCCCGGCTCCGGCGCGGCGCAACAGCCAGCCCTTCCAGAGGATGACCACCCAGCTTGCCACCGACATCGCCAGCAGCAGCAGGGCCACGCCCCGGCTGACGCCATCGCCCTGCTCCCAGACCGACTGCCACACGCCACCCATACGCGCTCCTGCGAGGGAAAAGACCGCTCAGCGCAGGCCGAGCACGTCGAACATGTCAAACAGGCCAGACGGCTTGTCGGCCAGGAAGCGCGCCGCGCGCAGGCTGCCTTGCGCATAGCCGGCGCGGCTGGAAGACTTGTGCGAAATCTCGATGCGCTCGCCCGTGCCGGCGAACAGGGCGGTGTGGTCACCCACGATGTCGCCGCCGCGGATGGTGGCAAAGCCGATGGTGGAAGGGTCGCGCTCGCCGGTGACACCCTCGCGGGCGTACACGGCGCAATCCTTGAGGTCGCGCCCGAGCGCCTCGGCGATGACCTCACCCATCTTGAGCGCGGTGCCGCTGGGCGCATCGACCTTGTGCCGGTGATGCGCCTCGATGATCTCGATGTCGTAGCCCGTGGACAGCGCCTGTGCCGCCATCTGCAGCAGCTTGAGCGTGACGTTGACGCCAACGCTCATGTTGGGCGCCATCACGATGGGAATGCGCTTGGCGGCGTCGGCAATGCGGGACTTCTGCTCGTCATTGAAGCCCGTCGTGCCGATCACCATGGCAACCCCTTGCCCGACACAGGCGGCCAGATGGGCCATCGTGCCTTCGGGGCGCGTGAAATCGATCAGGCAGCGGCTGCCGCTCAGGCCGGCCGCCAGATCGGACGTGACGTTGACGCCGGTCGTCTTGCCGGCAAAGCCGCCGGCATCCTGGCCCAGCGCCGGGCTGGCGGGCGTGTCCAGCGCACCGGCCAGGGTGCAGTCGTCGCTGGCCAGCACGGCCTCGATGAGCATGCGGCCCATGCGCCCGCTGGCGCCGGCAATGCAGATAGGGAGGGTCATCAGTTGTTTCCGGGAGATTCGAGAGGCGGATAGCTGGTGGCCGGCGCGGCGGCCGGTGTCGTCGGCTCGGATGCCTGCTCCCGCGCGTTGCGCTCGGCAAAGGCCTTGAGCTGCTCGGGCGTGGCCTCCAGCGGCGGCACCTTGGCGGAGCGGCGTTTGGCGTCCAGCGAGGACACGAATTCCGACTCGGAAGGCAGCTCGTCACCCTCGACACGATCGAGCACGTCACCCTTGAAGAACACCGTCAGCCGGCGCCGCTGCGGCTCCTGTCCCTGACGGCGGAACGTGAACACGTAATCCCAGCGGTCGGCATGGAACACGCTGGCCACCAGCGGCGTGCCCAGGATGTCCCTGACCTGCTGACGCGGCATGCCCGGCTGCAGCAGGGTGGCCTGCTCGCGGGTGACCACGTTGCCCTGCACGATGTCGATCTTGTACGGGGAGAAGATCGACCCCGACACATCAGGCATGGCATCGCGCACCGTCGAGCAGCCGCCCAGGGCGACCAGCATCAGCAGGCCGGCACCGGCGACGAAGCGGGAGACAGGGCGCATCGGCGCAGGCGCGCCGGAACAGGTTCGGATGGTGTTCGGCATGCGTTCGGAGATAAAGGGTGCGCACCACAGGCCCATTGCCGGACGCACATGGCACGGAGCGCGCACTAACGATATGATCCGGCCATTGTAGCCCCGGGGTGGGATCCCGATGCAGGCGCCGCCGTCTCTTCTTTGCCTGCCACGACGCCAGCCATGACCAATATCGAAGAACTCAAGAGCACGGGCCTGAAGGCCACCCTGCCGCGCCTGAAGATCCTGGAAGTGTTCCAGACGGCCAAGCAGCGTCACATGACGGCCGAGGACATCTACCGCATCCTCCTGGAGGAGCGCTCGGACATCGGTCTGGCCACCGTCTACCGCGTGCTCATGCAGTTCGAGCAGGCCGGCCTGCTCACCCGCAGCAATTTCGAGTCGGGCAAGGCAGTCTACGAGCTGAACGAGGGCCAGCACCACGACCACCTGGTGTGCCTCGACTGCGGCCACGTGGAAGAGTTCTACGACCCCGAAATCGAAAAGCGCCAGCAGTCGATCGCCAAGTCGCGCGGCTTCGTGCTGCAGGAACACGCCCTGTCCCTCTACGCCAACTGCAACAAGACCGACTGCCCGCACCGCGGCACGGCCGGGCCCAGATAAAGGCACACCCCCTGCGCGGCGTCCGCCGCGCGGCTGTGCGTTCACCGTCTCCCTCGCCAGG
>JAEZLX010000082.1 GCA_023415035.1 Pseudomonadota bacterium
CTTCGGTGCCGTATCACCTCGCCCGGTTTCAGGCAAGAAAAAACCCGCTGCGTCACCGCAGCGGGTTTTTTTCGTCAGAAGATGGCGATGAAGCGGCTTACTTCAGGCCCAGGATCCAGCCGGCGAGCTTCTTGGCGTCGGCGTCATTGACCTGCGGGTTGGCGGGCATGGGAATGGCACCCCAGACGCCGGAGCCGCCCTTCATGATCTTGCCGGCCAGCATGTCGGCAGCCTTGGCGTCGCCGGCATATTTCTTGGCCACTTCCTTGTAGGCAGGACCGACCAGCTTCTTGTCGACGGCATGGCAGGCCATGCAGTTCTTGCTCTTGGCCAAGGCTTCATCGGCCATGGCGGGGGCTGAAACTGCGGCCACAGCGGCCATAATCAACAAAGCACGTTTCATTTGCAGATTCCTCGTGGGTGGATGAAAGAGGCTTACGGGGCGATTCTAGCGAGGCGTTGCGCGACCAAACAAAAATTAACAGACTCTTGCCCGCTTCATCGGAGCTTTACCGGAGGGTGTGATGTATTTCCTGCTTATCGGCCTGCTGCTGACGCTGCTCAAGTACCTCGAGATCGGTTTCGTGGCCGAATGGTCCTGGTGGTGGGTGCTGTCTCCCTATGCTGCCGCAGCCCTGTGGTGGGCCTGGGCGGATGCCTCGGGCTATACCAAGCGCAAGGCGGCCGAGAAGATCGAACAAAAGCGCAAGGACCGCATCGAAAAGCAGCGCGAGACACTCGGTATCCGGACGAAGCGCCGCTGATCCAGTCAGGGTGGCTGCCGTCACCCGGTCCCGCTCTCCTGCACGACTTCCAGCCAGCGCTGCAGGACAGGGGTGTCATTGTCCGAGCTCCAGATGATGCTGGTTTCGGCCACCGGCATCGCCGGATCGCTGTTGGCCGTTGCCAGCGCCCGGTAGACCACGCCGGGCCGCTGGAAGCGGCTGACGCTGTGCAAGACCCAGGCCAGTCCCAGTTCCGCCGACACCAGGTTCACGATGGTCTGCATCTGGATGGCTTCCTGTGCGACCCTGGGCGTGCGGCCTGCGATCGCGTAGCGCGCCACCAAGCCGTCGTGGATGGCGGGCAGGATGGCGCGAGGAAACAGTACCAGCGGCTCGTCGCAGACCTGCTCAAAGCGCAGTGACCGCGACCGGGCCAGGGGATGGCGCTCGGGCAGGGCGAGCAGCAGGGGCTCCTGGCCGACCGTCTGCCGCCGCGTACCCGGAGGCGGCGGCTCGTCGTGCGCGTGCAGAACGATACCGGCGTCGATGCGTTCATCGCGCAGCCATTGCAGTTGCATGTCGCTCGTCGCTTCGGTCAGCTCCAGACGCACACCCGGGCATCGGGCGCGGAAGGCGCGCACCCACTGCGGCAGCGCGCCGAACCCGATGGTGGAGACGAACGCCAGCCGCAGGCGCCCCGTTTCGCCATTGGCGGCCGCGCGGGCCTGCTCGGGCATGGCTCGGGCGCGGGCAATCAGCTCCAGTGCCTGGGGCAGCAGCGCCTCGCCGGCGGGCGTCAGCCGCACGTGACGCTTGCTGCGCTCGAACAGCTGCACGCCCAGCTGGCGCTCCAGATTCGCGATGGCCTGCGTCAGCGGGGGCTGGGTGATGTTCAGGCGCTGCGCGGCACGACCGAAGTGCAGTTCTTCGGCGACTGTGGCGAACTGCCGCCATGCGCGGATGTCGATCAGGGTTTCACTCATACGTGGAACATATTAATCGACCATGAAAAAGGTATTGGATGCAATGAGAGGAACAGGGGCATACTGATGGCGAGTGCCGCAGCCCGGGATCTTTTCCGTCGGCGCGCCTTGACCGATTCCTCCCCGAACACATACCCAGACCACGATGCCTGCCTACCGTTCCAAGACCTCGACCGCCGGCCGCAACATGGCCGGTGCCCGCGCGCTGTGGCGCGCCACCGGCATGAAAGATGGCGATTTCAGCAAGCCCATCATCGCGATTGCCAACTCCTTCACCCAGTTCGTGCCTGGCCACGTGCACCTGAAGGACCTGGGGCAGCTGGTCGCGCGGGAGATCGAGGCGGCCGGCGGCGTGGCCAAGGAATTCAACACCATCGCAGTCGACGACGGCATCGCCATGGGCCACGACGGCATGCTGTACTCGCTGCCCAGCCGCGACATCATCGCTGACTCCGTCGAATACATGGTCAATGCCCACTGCGCCGATGCGCTGGTGTGCATCTCCAACTGCGACAAGATCACCCCGGGCATGCTCATGGCTGCCATGCGCCTGAACATCCCTGTGATCTTCGTCTCGGGCGGCCCCATGGAAGCGGGCAAGGTGCGCCTGGCCGTTCCGGGCACGCAGACGGTGCAGATCAAGAAGCTGGACCTGATCGACGCCATGGTGATGGCCGCCGACGACAAGGTGAGCGACGCCGAGGTGGCCGAGGTCGAGCGCTCGGCCTGCCCGACCTGCGGCTCCTGCTCGGGCATGTTCACGGCCAACTCCATGAACTGCCTGACCGAGGCCTTGGGACTGTCCCTGCCGGGCAACGGCACCGTGGTGGCCACGCATGCCGACCGCGAACAGCTGTTCCGCAAGGCCGGCCGCCTGATCGTCGAGCTGGCGCGCCGCTATTACGAGCAGGATGACGAGACCGTGCTGCCGCGCTCCGTCGGCTTCAAGGCCTTCGAGAACGCGATGACGCTGGACATCGCCATGGGCGGCTCGCCCAACACCATCCTGCACCTGCTGGCGATTGCACAGGAAGCGGGCATCGACTTCACGATGACCGACATCGACCGCCTCTCGCGCGAGGTGCCCCAGCTGTGCAAGGTGGCCCCCAACACCAACAAGTACCACATCGAGGACGTCCACCGTGCCGGTGGCATCATGGGCATCCTGGGCGAGCTGGAACGCGCCGGCCGCCTGCACACCGACGTGCCCACGGTGCACAGCAAGACCATGAAGGAGGCGCTGGACACCTGGGACATCGCGCGCAACCCGAGCGAGGAAGTGAAGACTTTCTACATGGCGGGCCCTGCCGGCATCCCATCGCAGGTGGCCTTCAGTCAGAATACGCGCTGGCCCAGCCTGGACCTTGACCGCAAGGAAGGCTGCATCCGCTCCTTCGAGAACGCCTTCTCGAAAGAGGGTGGCCTGGCAGTGCTGCGCGGCAACATCGCGCTGGATGGCTGCGTGGTCAAGACCGCAGGTGTGGACGACAGCCTGCTGGTGTTCGAAGGCCCGGCCCACGTGGTCGAGAGCCAGGACGAGGCGGTGGAGCACATCCTGGGCGACAAGGTCAAGGCTGGCGACGTGGTGGTGGTGCGTTACGAGGGTCCGCGTGGCGGCCCCGGCATGCAGGAAATGCTGTATCCCACCAGCTACATCAAGTCCAAGGGGCTGGGCAAGGCCTGCGCGCTGCTGACCGACGGCCGCTTCTCTGGCGGCACCTCGGGTCTGTCCATTGGCCACTGCTCGCCGGAAGCGGCAGCCGGTGGCGCCATCGGCCTCGTGCGCGATGGCGACCGCATCCGCATCGACATTCCTAACCGCACGATCGACGTGCTGGTCTCCGATGATGAGCTGGCGCGCCGCCGCACCGAGCAGGACAAGCTGGGCTGGAAGCCGGCCAAGCTGCGTCCGCGCAAGGTCTCGGCTGCGCTTAAGGCCTACGCGCTGCTGGCCACCTCGGCTGACAAGGGCGCGGTGCGGGACCTGTCCCGACTGGGCGACTGAGGCTCCGGCCTAGGTGCTGGTGCGTTTTCGGGAGGCGCCGGGAACTTCGGCAGAATGGCGGGCATGCTGATCCATCCCGCCATCGATCCCGTGGCCCTGCGGATAGGGCCTCTGGCCATCCACTGGTATGGCCTGACCTATCTGGCTGCCTTCGCACTGTTCTACTGGCTCGGCACGCGCCGTCTGGCCCATGAGCCGTTTGCCTCCATTCGCGAGCCCTCGCGGTGGACCCGGCGTGACATCGAGGACATCCTGTTCCTTGGTGTCGTCGGCGTGGTGCTGGGGGGACGGCTGGGCTACT
>JAEZLX010000110.1 GCA_023415035.1 Pseudomonadota bacterium
GTCTTGGTGATCACCAGCTCATCGGATGCGCTGCCCAGCAGGTACGCGGCGGACGCAGCCATGCCGTCCGCGATCGACACCAGGGGCTTCTTGCCGCGCATCTGCAGCGTGCGCTCGGCCGCCTCGAATGCACCCTGCACCTCGCCGCCCGGGCTGTCGAACACCCGCAAGACGGCGTGCACATCCGGGTTGTCCATGGCGTGCTCGAGGTCGGCCGTCAGCGTGTTGTAACCCAGGAAGTAGGTACTGTCCGCCATGTCGAAGCGGGTCCGATGCACCAGGACGCCCTGGGTGTTCAGCACCGCCACACCGTCGATCACCCGGTAACCACGCTCTTCGTTCACCGGCCCGCGGCGGGTGGAGAACATATCGGGCGCTGGCGTCTGCACCTGGGAGCCCACGTGCTGCAGCGGAGCGCCAAGCAGGCGCTCACCCAGGCCGGCGATGATGGCGTCCAGCTTGCCGGGGTGCACCAGCAAAGGGCAGTTGAAGATCTGGGCGGCCAGGTGCGGGTACTTCATCGGGTCTCTTCCTTGTCGTCCTTGTCATCGCCTTGAGCTGAAGACGACACCGCGCTGGCCAGCGGCCACTTCAGGCCCCGCTCTTCGCGCATGCGCTGCTCGACCGCCAGTTGATCGAGCACCTCTTCATAGTCCTCGCCCTGTTCGGCGCACTCGCGCTCCAGGGTGGACAGGCCCATCTGCATGCGCATCTGGGCGGCCTGCGCCTCTTTGACTGGGTCCACCCAGCCACGCCCGCCGAAGATGAAGCGGCAGCGGCAATAGGCGTACCGGTTCTCGTAGAAGTCGGGCGCCTCGACTTCACCGGCATTGATGGCCTCTTCCAGCCACAGCTCATAGACCGCCCGCAGCCAGTCATCGGTCAGCCAGCGACGGCGGCCGTGGAAGTAGCGCCATGCCTCCAGCAGAGCGGCCCGGGCGCTGCTGTAGTTCGTCTTAGAGAAGTCCTTGAGCAGCAGTTCATAGGGCATGTTCATGCCGGCCGCAATGTTGCGCATCACAGCCAACATGAACGCCTCGAATGCGGCGTTCGGTCGGTTCGGCGCGAAGCTGGTCAAACGCGCGCCCACCGGCAGCGGCAGCACGGCAGCGCCCTGCATCTTGCGCAGGGTGGTGGCCACCTGGCCGAACGCGTTCTGATTACGGGCCCACGCTTCGCGCGGGTCTTGCCCGAAAAGCTCGGACGAGGCCTCGGGGGACAGATCTGACTCCAGGAAGGCCGCCACCAGCGAGTTCGCCACGCTGGCCTTAAGCTCGTTGCTGGCGTACTTGCCAGCCATCCGGAACTCCGACATCACCGCGCTGACGATAGGCCTCCCACGCGTCTGTCCAGCGCGCTCGTGGTCGGCCAGGTGGATGACGCGACGGCGCCCCCAGGCTGTGAATGCTGGAATGCGCTCCCATTCGAGCGCGTGTGCACCTGCAGCCAGGCCAAAACCGCTGATGCCAAACAGATCACCAGGGTGACGCTTGAGGACGTGATATGCCACCGGTGCTCCATACCGGTCCATTTCCACGCCACCGCGGATGTCATCCCGGTGCTCCAGGCCCAGCGGAGTGCACAGTCGGTCAGCCTCCACATTCAGCAGCCGGGTATTCCAACGGGAGCCGGGGCGCGGCAACCACAGCGGCAGCGCCACCGCATCGCCATTAAGCATCGCCCCACCCAACATCTGCAAAGTTTTGCCGAGCAGGTTCTGCTTGCGGGCCGCGTCAATCTCTATGGTGTCCGCCCAACTGCGGAACAGGGCCTCGGTGTGGTTGCCCCACTCCCTTGCCCACTCCAGCGTCTTGCCCAGCAAGCGGTAGTCAGGCATTGCGCTCAGACGCAGCGTGCTGCCGACAATGTTGTCGCGCAGGGTCTGCATGCCGCCGGCCATGATGCCGTTGTTTCGGTTCAGATCACGCGATCGCGAGACCAAACTGCGCAGGTCGGGCAGCAGGTCCGCATCGGCACTACTGGCCATCGGGTTCCAGTCCATCAATGAGATGTCCTGGGCGCTGGCCCCGTCATAGGCAGCCATGGCCGGCGCAGCGGCTGGCACCTGGCTGGCGGAAGACGGCTTGATGGATCTGCGGCGCCCCATGTCAGATCACGTAGATGGGGCGGCGGCTGGCGACACCATCGCGTCGAGCCAGCTCGTCGTTAATGTCGTTGATCTCCCGGCGCAGATGGTCCGGGCTTCGGTGGGCAACACTGCGCCCACCCGTAGAGGCCGATGCCGGCGAGTGAAGCTGCGCAATCAGCTTTTCGCGCAGCGCTTTCAGCTCGGGTTGGGTGTAGTGGCTATAGATGCCCATGGCAGGCACTTTGCCGGCCGGCCATGGACATTTCCATGTGACATTGTCACAAAATCATGACCGCATTGTCAGTTTCGTGTCAGGTTCAATATCCGACGAACACTGCGCGGCGAGAGGCCGGTTTCGCGCGCCAACTCATTGACGTTGCTCCCGTTGAAGTGCCCTCGGATGTAGGCATGCAGCTGTTCTCGTTGCTGTGATGAGCGTGCAGCAATGTAGACCGGCACGCCCGCCAGTCGCTCCTGGATGCGCTCGACGAGTGAAGAAGCCAGTTCGTCTGCCACGGTGACGCCGAGACTCATCGCGGCTGCGCGCGCTTCGTCTCGGATGATCTCGATTGGGTCCAGTCGCGTGCTCATATGAATGCGGAATAGTCGAGTTCGTGCTTATGCTCTGAGGCAGGGTTTTGCTTTGATCGAGTTGGCGCCGGATGGGCTGGTGGCAGCTCTGCAGTTGTTGTGGTGTGCGTCGCCGAGGTGAAAAGGTCCTCTTCAGGCTCCAGCTCCTGCTGCAGGCGCTGCCAGAACTTGGCCTTGGCGGGAGACCACAAATCCAGGCGCTCTTCGAGCCAGATCGCGTAGGTCACGCAGTCCTTGGCCTCGATACGCTTGCGGTTTGGCACCCAACGGGTCTCGGTTCCGTAGGCCATCCGATTGGAGGCGCGGCGCTGTCCGTTGAACTGACGGGTGGCGCGGTCTTCGCCTGCCATCTGCTTGAACCACTCATCGCTGAGCATGTCGCTAAAGTGCACGTAGCCTGGACCCGGCTTTGAGACCTCCAGGCGCGCCTGGAAGCGGTCTTTTGCCAGGTTCGTGCCCACATGCCAGAGCACAGGACCATGGCGCTCGACGCGCCCGTTCCAGCGGAAGCCGACCTTGGTGTTTCCGTTCTCGATGGATCGCTCCACACCGCTGGAGCCCTTGATCGCGTGCACCCGCAAGCTGCGCAGCTTGTGCGCGAAGGCATAGACCGCGTCGGTGTGGTGGCCGGCCGAGTCGATGGCGGTGGCGTGAATTTTCAGCGGCAAGCCCCACGCGTTGCGGTATTCCGCTGTGCGCAGGAACTCCTCAGCCTCGTCCCAGACCTCCGGCATTGCAGGGTTGCCAAAGAAAACCCGGTGGTCAATGGTCCACATCTCACCACCCAGCCCGTAGCCCCACACGCCAAACTCCAGGCGGTTGTCCTGCGTGTCCGCGCCGCACAGCAGCAGCAGGCAGCCGCGAGGAACCTGCCGCAGCGGGAAGGGCTCTGCTCGGGCCCTGAGCTCGTCGGCGTCGGTGCGCTCAATGTCCCCCTCCCAGCTCTCACCCTTGGTGGTGTTCGTCCAGGTCTTGAGTGCCTCAGGCTTGCCCGACACGTACTCGGCCTGCGCTGACTGGAAATCAGAAACGATGGATTCCCACGACACCACCGGGCTATAGGCAGTCCAGACATGGAATCCGACCTTGCGCGGCGCTGGCAGCGGCTCACCGGCCGGTGTGGTAAAGCGGCCATCGTTGTGCAACCAGTAGCGGCCGCACTCAGAAATCCACACCCCATCCTCGGCAACAGCCAGAAACTCAGCCTGGGTGATCAGTGCACTGCAGTGCGGGCACAGGTGGCGCACGCTTCCCGGTTCGCCCTTGGTCCACTTGAAGCCGTGCGGCTCGTCCTTACCCCCCCAGGTGATGGCATGACGCCCGCCGCAGTGTGGGCATGAGATCTGGAATGTGAACCGCGCATCGGCCACGGCCATCAAATCATCGATGATCGAGAAGCCCTTGAGCTTGGGAGTGGTCCCCGCGACGAACTTTGGAAATGTCGCCCCCTCCAGACGCTTGAGGATCAGCTTGGGCGGGGTACCCTCTTTCTCGACGTCCCGGTCGCAGGCATCCGCCTCGTCGAGATACCCAACGTCAATACTGATCCGTCGGAAGTTCTTCGCAGCCTTCGCACCCTTGAGGTGCAGCATGGACCCGATGAACTTCTTCTGCTGGAGGGTGTTGTCCTTGTGCCGTGACAAGTAGCTGGGCAGGACGCGGCGCATACACTCCACGTCACGCAGCATCGGATCCAGTTCACCCTTGACGAACTCGTCGCGGTCCTCATCTGTGGGCTGCCACAGGCCCTGATTGCGGCGCTTATGCTCGGCAAAGTAGCCGATGGCCGCCAGGATGATCTTGGTGTATCCAACGCGAGCCGACTTCTTCAGGTAAACCTCGGCAACGTCGTCGTTGCTGATCGCGGACATGATCGCGCGCTGAAACGGCCACGGCGTCCATTTCTGCTCGACGTAGGACGACTCGGCCGACAGGTAGAAGTGCTCACGTGCCCACTCATCGAGCGTCATGGGCACCGGAGCGCCCCAGGCAGCCATTCCGCGCTTGAGGCGCCGCTCCACCTCAGCCAGCTGTTCGAGCTCGACGTCAGAGAACCTCATGGCATCGCCTCTTCATCGCCAAGCAGCTCCACGGTGGATGCCTCCTGCTGCTCTTGCGTGTCGGCTTCCGGCTCATCATCCTCGTCCAGCTCAGACAGAGAGATGCTGGCGGCAATGTTGCGCACCTTGGCGATCACCTCCGCCACCGCGGCGATGTCGTCGGCACTCAACTTGTCGACCCGGCGCTTGAGCTCGCCCGGAATGGTGTCCAGCAGCTTTGCCGCCTTCGCTCCGGCGCGCGTGAGCACCTCCTCAATCAGTTCGGTGGGTGCCAGCTCCCCGCGCTCGCGCGCGTTCTGCATCGCGATGCGGTCGGCCTGCTCCTTGGCCAGGCGGGCGCGCTCGGTCACCAGATCCAGGTCGCCTGTAGCCGCACGCCCTGCTGCTTCCTCACGCAGCTTGCGGATGTATCGAAGTCGCCACTCGGCCAGCGTCACCTCGCGGCTGTCGATGCCCCACTCGGTGGCCAACTCCCGTACCCGTCGCGTTGAGATGTCGAGGTGCTCCGCGATCTCGGACTGGGTTGGGCGAGCGGCCTGCCGTTGATGCTCGGCACGCAGGTGCGCGATGTATCCCTGCACCAGCGGCACCAGCGAGTAGGCGTCAGCCGCCACGCGCGAGATTGCGCCCTGCCCTACCAATCGCGCGAGGTCAGCCGGCGCGATGTCCAGCAGCCTGGCGGCTGCTGCGTGGGAAATGGTGTTGGGTTGGCTCACGAGTTGTTTTCATGGTCAACCTCGGATGGCGGTTTCGGCGGCGAGGTGGCTGCTGGATCTTGTCTCTGGTTCAGCCACGAGGCCGGCCGGCGGGCCGGGTGTGTGGTTCGGTCAGTTCTTGGTCGTCGTCATCGCCTTCAGCCATTCTTCCCAGGCCTTGATCGCACCCTTGGCCAGGCGGATCAGCGCGCTATGCAGTGCAACGGTTGCGGCGTTCATGCGGTGGCAACCTCCATTCGTTTGAGGTCGCCCGCGCCCTTGGCCGGGTCGTGGATGTTGAAGATCGTGGCCGCGTACTGGTGGCAGTGACGGCTCTCGACGATGCGTGCCTGCGGCTCGTTCGGACAGGTGGCTACCACCACCATGACAGGCTCCATGCCCTGGGCCAGCAGATCAGCGATCCAGCGCTTCTTCTCGGTGTTCTGTGCCTCGATGGACTCGCGGATGTGAGCACGCAGGCGGGCTGCCGGTTTCGCAGTTTTGCCCACATAGCGCACCGTCCGGCATCGCGGGTCGACAAGGTGGTAAACGTGGGTGACGGTCATGCGTGTTCTCCTGAAACTTCGTTCTCGCGCGCTTTCTTGACGCGCGCGGCGTACTCGCGCCAGAGCACCGTTTTGCCCTGTGCGTCGATCTGCTCCCAGCGACCCAGGCCAAGGCGTACTCCTTCCGCCTCGATCGCTGCCCGCGACTGCGGATCTGCCGCACCTCCGGGCGGCGGTGCTGGCAGTGCGGCCACCGCGACGGCATCCTCACGACGCCCCTTTGCCCGAGCCAGTGCCCAGGGAAAGCCCTTGCCGCGCGTGGCGGCATCAGCAGCCGCTTCGACCAGTTCGCGCACGGTCATACCCTGGCGCAGCATCGACAGCAGCTGAGGGTGCGAAGCGCTTGCATCCTGCAGGCCTGCTTGCCGCATCGCTGCCACGGCTGTCTCAGCCTGGGCCTCGATGCCATCAACCGCCGCGCGCGCCGGGCCGCGAGGCCCGTCCGGTGGCGGTTCCGCGCTCGCGCCCTCTTGGTGTTCTACATGCGCACGCTTGATATTTATGGTGTCTGGTGTCTGGTGTTTGGGTATGCACACCGTCCGCACTTCGTTTGCTATGCGTTCGCTATGCGTTCGCATTGCGGATGCATCAGGTCCGCTGTCCGGTTGCACTGCTTGTGCATCTGGCTTCTGGCGTTTCCAACGTGATGCAGCAGATGCAGAGGCTTTGCGCTGCTTGTCCTTGAACGCCTCGATCTCGCGATCACAGCGGGCATGCCGGTACATGCCAGCGGCCTCATCAAGCATGAAGAACTCGTCGAGCACGGTCTGAACAGCTGCTCTCTCCTCGTCGGTACGTGCACCGGCCAGCCGAGCGGCCTGGGCCGCCGGAAGTGGAGCCTCCCGCGTGTAGTACACGTCCATCAGCCGACGATAGACGCCATGCTCGAGCAGCGAGAGGTGAGCTGTGTCGCGCAGGTAATCGCCGATGTGGTGCTCGTAGTAGTTCATGGCATCAGAGCGGGTTCTGGATGGTCCGCTGGTAGGGGTGGGCCAGCGCCGCGTCGCCGCGGGCCCGTTTGATCTGGACCGCCTGGCCGAACATCCGGCGCAGGAATAGGGTGTCGGCCTGCTCGCTGGCCAGCGTGCGGTGGGCGGTCTGCCCGCCCGGGCGAAAGAATGTGCTGCCGGGTGCCTGAGCAAAGCAAAACCGGGTGTCACACCACACCTTCCGGTTCAACCGCGCGTTGAGCAGGTTTACCCAGTGCGATTCGGCTGCGGTGGTGCGCTCCGTGAAGTAGAGCTGTCCACCGGCCAAGATGCCGAAGGCGCTTGCATTGATGTAGGCGGTCAGGCTGATTGGCTTGTGAGGGTAGTAGTGCTTCGCGTTGGGCCAGGCATTGAACCCGAACAGGTAGCAGCCGGCGGCCCGTGCCCAGTGCGAAGTCCGCTGAATCAGGTCGTGAGCCTCATCCGGTGTCAGGTGCTGCTCCCGGTTGTTGCCAGGCAAGTACAGCCGCGAGACGAAGCTGATGTCGTCATCGGCCATGAAGACGTTGCCCCAGCGGTCAAGGATTCCCTGACGCTTGGCTGCCAAGTTGCAGTAGGCACCGTCCGGATGCGCTTCGATCTGCACGCCAGGGTTGTGCTCCGCGTAGGCTGCTGCCTCGCTCTCCGGTACGTACAGCACGGCACCGCTGATTCGCGTTAGCACCATGCTGGCGCGACCGGCACTGGGAATGATGATTGGCAGGTCGAGATCCATCACTGCCAGCGCTCCCGGAGCTGTTGCACGGTAATGACGTTCGCGCGCTGTGCCTTCACGTCCTTGTAGGACCGCATCTGATCTTCCAGGCCAAGGCGGTTGCGCAGCCACGCTTCATCGACAGCGTTGTCGCACACGATCACGAAGGCCTCATGGTGTTCACCGTACATGGGCACGATGGGCAAAATGCCTGCTGTATCCGTGCGCGACATCTCCTTGTGGAACTCCTCCGGTGTGATGGGGGCGCTACCCGCGTTTCCCTCCAT
>JAEZLX010000146.1 GCA_023415035.1 Pseudomonadota bacterium
CCCCTCCGACGCCCCCTACAATGTGGTCTGGGCACCGGCCCGGGGACTCCCTCGGCCGGTTTTTTGCCCGATCCGAATGCCGCTTTGTGCCCAGGCCCGACCCATAACAGAACGACAGGTCCCTCGACCAGCGCATGGAGTCCCCGTTTTATCAACTTGAGCGGAGCAATCCATGTCCAACCTGTTCAGTCCGACCGATCTGGTCGTACCTTTCGAGAAACTGCGCATGACCGATGTCGAGATCGTCGGCGGCAAGAATGCGAGCCTGGGCGAGATGATCTCGCAGCTGCCCGAGGGCGTGAAGGTGCCCACGGGTTTTGCGACCACGGCGCACGCCTTCCGCGAGTTCCTCAAGCATGACGGCCTGTCCGAGCGCATCAGCAAGCGCCTGGCGGCCCTTGACACGGAAGACGTGCGCGCACTGGCCGAGGCCGGTGCCGAGATCCGCGGTTGGGTCGAGGCCCAGCCGTTCCCGGCCGATCTGGAAAAGGCCATCCGCGAGGAGTTCGCGCGCCTTAGCGCAGGCAACGAGCAGGCGTCGTTTGCCGTGCGCTCGTCGGCCACCGCCGAGGATCTGCCCGATGCCTCCTTTGCCGGCCAGCAGGAGACCTTCCTGAACGTGGTGGGCATCGAGGACGTCCTGCACAAGATGAAGGAGGTGTTCGCTTCCCTGTACAACGACCGCGCCATCTCCTACCGCGTCCACAAGGGCTTCGCCCATGACGTGGTGGCGCTGTCGGCGGGTGTGCAGCGCATGGTCCGCTCCGACCTGGGAGCCGCCGGCGTCATGTTCACCATCGACACGGAAAGCGGCTTCGAGGACGTGGTGTTCATCACCGCCAGCTACGGCCTGGGCGAGACGGTGGTGCAGGGCGCCGTGAACCCCGACGAGTACTACGTGCACAAGCCGATGCTCAAGGCCGGCAAGAAGGCGGTGATCCGCCGCAACCTGGGTTCCAAGCTGATCGAGATGGTGTTCTCCTCGCCCGAGGAGAAGGCCGCCACCGGCAAGCTGGTCAAGACCGTGGATGTGCCCGTCGAGCAGCGCAACCGCTACTGCCTGACCGAGGCCGAAGTCGAGCAGCTGGCCAAGTACGCCCTCATCATCGAGCAGCACTACGGCCGCCCGATGGACATCGAGTGGGGCAAGGACGGCGTTGACGGCCAGCTCTACATCCTCCAGGCCCGTCCCGAGACGGTCAAGAGCCAGTCGGCCGGCAAGGTCGAGACGCGCTACAAGCTCAAGGGCAAGGGCACGGTGCTGGCTTCCGGCCGCGCCATTGGCCAGAAGGTGGGCACGGGCCCGGTGCGCCTGGTGCACAACATCAGCGAAATGGACAAGGTGCAGCCCGGCGACGTGCTGGTCACCGACATGACCGACCCCAACTGGGAGCCGGTGATGAAGCGCGCCAGCGCCATTGTGACCAACCGCGGCGGCCGCACCTGCCACGCCGCCATCATCGCGCGCGAGCTGGGCATCCCGGCCGTCGTCGGTTGCGGTGACGCCACCGAGACGCTCAAGGACGGCACGCTGGTCACCGTCAGCTGCGCCGAGGGCGATACTGGCAACATCTACGACGGGTTGCTCGAGACCGAGGTCACCGAGGTGCAGCGCGGCGAGATGCCCGCCATCGACGTGAAGATCATGATGAACGTGGGCAACCCCCAACTGGCCTTCGACTTCGCCCAGATCCCCAACGGCGGTGTCGGTCTGGCGCGTCTGGAGTTCATCATCAACAACAACATCGGCGTTCACCCGAAGGCGATCCTCGACTATCCCGCGGTCGATGCCGACCTGAAGAAGGCCGTCGAATCCGTGGCCCGTGGCCACGCCTCGCCGCGCGCCTTCTACGTGGACAAGGTGGCCGAGGGTGTGGCGACGATCGCCGCGGCCTTCTGGCCCAAGCCGGTGATCGTGCGCCTGTCCGACTTCAAGTCGAACGAGTACCGCAAGCTCGTCGGCGGCAGCCGCTACGAGCCCGACGAGGAAAACCCGATGCTGGGCTTCCGCGGCGCGGCCCGCTACATCAGCAAGGATTTCGCCGAAGCCTTCGCGATGGAATGCGAGGCGCTCAAGCGCGTGCGCGAGGACATGGGCCTGACCAACGTTCAGGTGATGGTGCCCTTCGTGCGCACGCTGGAGCAGGCTCGCAAGGTAACCGAGCTGCTGGCCGCCCACGGCCTGAAGCGCGGCGAGAACGAGCTGAAGGTCATCATGATGTGCGAGGTGCCGAGCAACGCCGTGCTGGCCAAGGACTTCCTGCAGTACTTCGACGGCTTCTCGATCGGCTCCAACGACCTGACCCAGCTGACCCTGGGTCTGGACCGCGACTCCGGCATGGAGCTGCTGGCACAGGACTTCGACGAGCGCGACACGGCCGTGCGTGCCCTGCTCAAGCAGGCCATTGCTGCCTGCAAGGCCGAGGGCAAGTACGTCGGCATCTGCGGCCAGGGCCCCAGCGACCATCCCGACTTCGCGCAGTGGCTGCGCAGCGAGGGCATCAGCTCGATCTCGCTGAACCCCGACACGGTGGTCGACACCTGGCAGCTGCTGGCCAACAGCTGAGGCGTCTGGCGTCCTGACGTGGCGGCCCGCGGCCGCCACACCGTCTCCTCTGCGGCCGGCAGCGTAAGCCGTCGGTCAGTGCCGGGCGCACAATAGGCACGTGCCCGCCGCGCGTGGCCGGCACGCTGAGGAGACAAGTCATGTTCGATGGCCTGGTGGCGCAGCGGCTGGTGGCCCTGTTTGTGGCCGCCCTCCTGCTGTTCAATTTTCCACTGCTGGCCCTGTGGGACCACGACGTGCGCGTCTGGGGGCTGCCGCTGTTCCCGCTCGCGCTGTTCGTCATCTGGCTGGCGCTGATCGTCGCAGTCGCGTGGATCGTCGAAAGCGGTGGCGACGAAGGTGCCCCCGGCAGCACGTCGGCGCAGACCCGCTGGCGGGAGCGCTGAGATGCTGGCTGCTCCTCTGATCCTGGCGGTGTCGCTGGCCTACCTGCTGCTGCTGTTTGCGGTGGCGTACTGGGCCGATGCGCGCGCCGCGCAGGGGCGCTCGGTCATCGGCAATGCCTGGGTATACGCGCTGTCCATGGCCGTGTACTGCACGGCCTGGACCTACTTCGGCAGCGTCGGACGGGCGGCCGACTCGGGCGTGTGGTTCCTGCCCATATACCTCGGGCCGATGCTGGCGATGATCATGGCCTGGCAGCTGGTGCGCAAGATGATCCGCATCTCGCGCGCCTGGCGCATCACCTCGATCGCCGACTTCATCGCCAGCCGCTATGGCAAGAGCCCGCTGCTGGCCGGTCTGGTCACGCTGATCACCGTGGTTGGCATCGTTCCCTACATCGCGCTGCAGCTCAAGGGGGTGGCCAGTGCCTTCGACGTGCTGACGGTGTCGCCGGAACAGGGGTCCGGCGGATCGGCAGGGCCGTGGTGGCAGGACTCCACGCTGTTCGTGGCCCTGCTGCTGGCGGGTTTCACGATCGTGTTCGGGACGCGCCATCTGGACAGCACCGAGCGCCACGAGGGCATGGTCGCGGCCATCGCGTTCGAGTCGCTGGTGAAGCTGCTGGCCTTCCTGGCCGTGGGGGTGTTCGTCACCTGGGGCCTGTTCAACGGCCTGGGCGACATCTTTTCGCGCGCCGACGCGGTGCCCGACATCCGCAGGCTGCTGCTGCTCGGTCAGGGCCAGCCGTTTCCCTACGCGCAGTGGCTCGGGCTGACGCTGCTGGCCATGTTCTCGGTGGTGTTCCTGCCGCGGCAGTTCCAGGTCATGGTGGTCGAGAATGTGGACGAGCGCCACCTGCGCCGCGCGGTCTGGGTATTCCCCGCCTACCTGCTGCTCATCAACCTGCTGGTGCTGCCGATCGCCGTGGGCGGACTGCTGTATTTCGAGGGCAGGGAAGTCAATCCCGAAACGTTCGTGCTGTCGCTGCCGCTGGCCGAGGGCTGGCGCATGCTGGCGCTGCTGGGGTTTGTCGGCGGCCTGTCGGCGGCCACGGGCATGGTCATCGTCGAGTCCATCGCGGTCTCGACCATGGTCTGCAACGACCTGGTGATGCCGCTGCTGCTGCGTACGCGACGCTTCGGGGCGAGCGCACGGGAGGACGTCAGTGGCCTGCTGCTGCGCATCCGGCGCCTGGCCATCCTTGGCATCCTATTGCTGGGCTACCTCTATTTCCGGCTGGCGGGCGAGGCCTATGCGCTGGTCAGTATCGGCCTGATCAGCTTCGCTGCCGTGGCGCAGTTTGCGCCGGCCATGATCGGTGGCATGTACTGGCGCGGTGGCACGCGCTTGGGCGCGCTGGGTGGCCTGCTCGCCGGTTTCCTGCTGTGGGTCTACACCCTGATGCTGCCTTCGCTGGCGCGCTCCGGCTGGTTTCCGGATGCTTTCCTGGCGCATGGCCCTTGGGGGATAACCTGGCTCAGGCCGGAGTCGCTCTTCGGGTTGCAAGGCCTCGACAACCTCACGCATTCGCTGTTCTGGAGCCTGTTTGCCAATATCGGTGCGTATGTGGGCCTGTCTCTCTGGCGTCCGCCTTCGGCGCGCGAAACCAGTCAGGCACTGCTGTTCGTGGACATCTTCCAGCGCCAGGCTGAGGGTATCCGGCCAGTGTTCTGGCGCGGCCGCGCGCGAGTGGCCGACCTGTTCGCGCTGATGGAGCGCTTCCTGGGTCGCTCCCGCGCCGTCGCGCTCATGGAAGGCTACGCGCAGCGCACGGGAGCGTCCTCCGCTGAGGCGGTTGAACCCGACGCGCAACTGGTGCAGTTCGTCGAGACCCAGCTCGCAGGCGCTATTGGCAGTGCTTCGGCACGCATCGTGGTGGCTTCGGCAGTGGACGAGGAGAAGCTCGACCTTCAGGGTGTGATGCGCATTCTCGACGAGGCCTCCCAACTGCGCGCCTATTCGCACGAGCTGGAAGAGAAGTCCCGCTCGCTGGAGCAGGCCACGGCCGAGTTGCGCGCCGCGAATGAAAAGCTGCAGAGCCTGGACCGGCTTAAGGATGATTTCATGTCCTCGGTCACGCACGAGTTGCGTACGCCTCTGACTTCGATCCGCGCGCTGGCCGAGATGCTGCACGACGATCCGGGCATGACCGGGGAGCACCGCCAGCAGTTCCTGCGCATCATCGTGACAGAGACGGAGCGCCTGAGCAGACTGGTGAACCAAGTGCTGGACATGGCCAAGATCGAGGCAGGGCAGGCCGACTGGCGCAGCACCGACGTCGATGTGCGCCAGGTCGTCGAAATGGCGGCCGAGAGCATGGCCGAGACTTTTCGCGAACAGGAGGTGCAACTGCGGCAGGCGCTGGCCGACACGGTGCCACCCGTGCGCGCCGACGCCGACCGGCTGATGCAGGTGGTGCTGAACCTGCTGTCCAACGCCGTGAAGTACGCACCACGTGGCCAAGGATGGGTCGCGCTGCGGCTGAGGGCCGAGCCAGACCGCGTGGTCATCGAGGTGGAAGACAACGGGCCCGGCATTCCGCTGGACCAGCAGCACATGGTGTTCGACCGCTTCCTGCAGGTGGCGGGTGACGAGCACTACCGTCCCGGGGGCACGGGGCTGGGCCTGCCGATCAGCCGCCGCATCGTCGAGCACTTCGGCGGGCAGCTCTGGTTCGAATCCACACCGGGGCAGGGCACCTGTTTCATTACGGAGCTGCCGCTGACGGGCGGGGCGGCTGCCTGCGACAACGAGATTCCGGGAAACACGACACATGAGCACGAAAAAGATCCTGATCGTCGATGACGAACCCAACATCCTGATTTCGCTGGAGTTCCTGATGAAGCGCGAGGGCTACGACGTGATCCTGGCCCGGGATGGCCAGGAGGCGCTCGACGCCATTGGCCGCGAGCGTCCCGACCTTGTGCTGCTGGACGTGATGATGCCGGTCAAGAGCGGCTTCGATGTCTGCCACGAGGTGCGCGCCAGCGGGACACTGAGGGACACCCTCATCGTCATGCTCACGGCCAAGGGCCGCGATGCGGACATTGCGAAGGGCATGGCGCTGGGGGCTGACGCTTACATGACCAAACCGTTCTCGACCCGGGAGCTGGTGGAGAAGGTGGCGGAGCTGCTGCGGGGGCGTGCATGAGCGGACGTCGCCGGATCGACCGGCGCCTGTGGACACTGCTGGGCGCGCTGGCGGCGATTTCGCTGGCGTGGTTGTTGCTAGGGCTGGGCATGGTCGTGTCGACCATCCCCGTCGGGCAGCGCAGCGAGCTCTGGTACTTGCTTGGCGAGCGCCTCGTGCTGCTGCCACTGGCCTGGTGCATTGGCATGTTCGCGATGGGGGGGGTGCTGTGGCGCTGGTTTGGGCAGTGGGTGACGCCGGCAGCCCGACTCGCCGAGTCGGCACGGGTGCTGCTGACGGCGGAGCAGCCCCAACTGGTGTTGGCCCAGGGTGGACCGGAGACGCGCGCCATGGCGGAGGTGCTCAACGGTCTCGTCGCGCAGCGCGAGAGTCTGAGACAGAGCATGGACGCCCGGGTTCGAGAGGCGGCTCTGCGCATCGAGCAGGAGCGCCAGCGGCTGGCCGCCCTCATGTCCGAACTGACGCAGAGCGTGGTCGTGTGCAACCGTAACGGACGCATCCTGCTCTACAACCAGCGTGCGCGCCAGCAGTTCCGGGAGATATCGCCAGCGCCGGAAGTGGCAGGCGGCACCGAGCTGATCGGCCTCGGCCGCTCGATCTACGCGGTCTTCGATCAGCGGCTGATCGGGCACGCGCTGGACCACCTGCGGCAGCGCATCGGCCGAGGTGCTGCCCAGCCGACGGCCCAGTTCGTGACCAGCACCGCGGCCGGGCAGCTGTTGCGGGTGCAGGTGGCGCCCGTGCGCAACGTGACAGACGAGCAGGCCGAGCCGGACAGGTCCCTGTCAGGCTTCGTGTTGGTGCTCGAGAACATCACGCGTGAATACGAGGCCGAGGCGGCCAAGGACAGGGTGGTGCACCTGCTGACGGAGCGCAGCCGCGCCGCGCTGGCCAGCATGCAGGCCGCGCTGGACATGCTGGACTATCCCGACCTGGATGCCGCGACGCGCGAGCGGTTCCTGGGCGTGATCCGCGACGAGACGCGCACGCTGGCGCAGCGCATCAGGCAGATCACGGGCGAGGCTGGTGCCGGGCTGGCCACGCACTGGCCACGCGAGGAGATGCTGGCACAGGATTTTGTATCGGTGGCGCTGAAGAAGATCGAGGAGCTGGCCGGTGTGCCAGCTTCCGCCGATGAGGTGGATGACCGCCTGTGGCTGAATGTCGAGAGTTTTTCGCTGCTGCAGGCACTGTGCTATCTGGCCGGGCGGCTTGTGGACGAATTCGGCGTGCGTTTTGTTCACCTGCGTTTGACCAAAGACCCGTCGGTGCGCGACAAGGCGCAGCTTGATCTGGTGTGGACGGGCCACGCGATGAGCAACGAAACCGTGATGAGCTGGGAACTGGACCCGATGACGGTCGGGGGGGAGCCGTTGGCGCTGACCATCCGTGACGTGGTCGAGCGCCAGGATGGGGTATTCTGGTTCGAACGCGAGCGCCAGCGGCACAGGGCCTTCTTCCGTTTCCTGCTGCCCACCGTCGAGCAGCCGCAAGAAGCGCCGCAGGCCGACACTCTGACACCGGGCGGAGGGCGCCCCGAGTACTACGACTTCGACCTGTTCAGGACCACGCCCGGTACCGAGGCCATGGACGACAGGCTGCTGTCTGA
>JAEZLX010000177.1 GCA_023415035.1 Pseudomonadota bacterium
CGCGGCTCATGCTTTCCACGCCACCGGCCACGACCAGGTCTTCCCAGCCGCTGCGCACTTTCATCGCGGCCATGTTGACCGCCTCCAGGCCCGAGGCGCAGAAGCGGTTGATCTGCACCCCCGCGCACCGCCAGTCCCAGCCGGCCTTGAGCGCGGCCACCTTGGGCAGGACCGAGCCCTGCTCACCCACGGGGGAGACCACACCGATGACCACGTCGTCCACCGCCGCGGTGTCCAGGTCGTTGCGGCGTTGCAACTCGGCCAGCAGGCCGGCGAGCAGGTTGATCGGCTTGACCTCATGCAGGCTGCCATCCTTCTTGCCCTTGCCGCGGGGCGTGCGGATGGCGTCGTACACAAACGCTTCGCTCATGTCTTGTCTCCGGTGGTGGGTCTCGAACCGCGTTCCAGTATAGACTTTTACCAAGCAACTGCTCTGCAAAAATATCCGGCACCGCTGTCGCCAGTTGGACAGCCGCCCGGTCGGCCGGCAGCTGGTGCTGCCCGATGCCGGCAGGCCTTAGGGGTATAGTTTTTTGCCAAGCAACCGCTTTTCAAAAATACCTTCACAACCGGAGACACCCATGATCGAACGCAGCCTGTTCAACGCCGACCACGAAGCTTTCCGCGACAGCTTCCGCCGTTTCATCGAAAAGGAGGTCACGCCTTTCCACGACGCCTGGGAAGAGCAGGGCTATGTGGACCGCGAGGTGTGGCGCAAGGCGGGCGAAAACGGCTTCCTGTGCATGTCCATGCCGGAGGAATACGGGGGCGCTGGGGCTGACAAACTGTATTCGGTGGCCCAGATGGAGGAGATCGCGCGCGCCGGGGTCAGCGGCGTCGGCTTCGGCCTGCACAGCGAGATCGTGGCGCCCTACATCCTGCACTACGGCACGCAGGAGCAAAAGCGCAAGTACCTGCCCAAGCTCGCCAGCGGCGAGATGGTGGGCGCCATCGCGATGAGCGAGCCGGCGGCCGGCAGCGACCTGCAAGGTGTCAAGACGACCGCCGTCAAGAGTGCCGACGGATCGCACTACGTGCTCAATGGCAGCAAGACCTTCATCACCAATGGCTGGCACGCCGACCTGGTGATCGTGGTGGCCAAGACCGACCCGGCGGCGGGCGCCAAGGGCACCAGCCTGCTGCTGGTCGAGCGTGGCATGCCGGGCTTCGAGAAGGGCAAACGCCTGAAAAAGCTGGGCATGAAGGCTCAGGACACCTCGGAGCTGTTCTTCGACAACGTGAAAGTGCCGGCCGAGAACCTGCTCGGCGGCGCCGGTTACGAAGGTCGCGGCTTCATCTGCCTGATGGAGCAGTTGCCCTGGGAGCGGCTGCAGATTGCCATCGGGGCCGTGGCCTCGGCGCAGGCGGCGATCGACTGGACCGTGCAGTATGTCAAGGACCGCAAGGTCTTCGGCCAGCCGGTGGCCAATTACCAGAACACCCGCTACAAGCTGGCCGAGCTGCAGACCGAGGTGCAGGTGGCGCGCGTGTTCGTGGACAAGTGCTGCGAGCTCATCAACGAGGACCGGCTGGACACGGCCACCGCCAGCATGGCCAAGTACTGGTGCTCCGACCTGCAGTGCAAGGTGATGGACGAGTGCGTGCAGCTGCACGGCGGCTACGGCTACATGTGGGAATACCCCATCACCCGCGCCTATGCCGACGCGCGCGTGCAGCGCATCTACGGCGGCACCAACGAGATCATGAAGGAGCTGATCTCGCGCTCGATGGGGCTGGGCGGTCGCTGAGCCGAGTGTGGCCTTCTGCTGCACCAACTGTTGCATCCGGTCGCGTTTGATACGCCTTGCGGGGCTTTTTCACCGCACCGATACACGAAAGCGAGGAACGGCGCGCAGGCCGTCGTGGTCTGACAGGCATGGCTTCGTGCGCGAAGCCACCCGTCACGCCACACGAAAAGGAGAACACCATGCGCGTCACACACACCCGTCACATCCTGCTGTCCACGCTTCTGGTCATCGGCCTTGCCGGTTGCGGCGCCACGGGAGGTCCCAAGGAAACCACCGGCACTGTTCTGGGCGGCGTGCTCGGCGGCGCCGTGGGATCGCAGGTCGGAGGCGGCACCGGGCGCACCGTCGCCACGGTGGTGGGGGCGCTGATCGGCGCCAACATCGGCGCGAACCTGGGCCGCTCGATGGACGACACGGACCGCATGCGCACGGCGTATGTGCTGGAAACCGGGCGCACCGGCCAGGCCTCGGGCTGGGTCAATCCCGATACCCGCAACGAGTATGTCGTGACGCCGACCCGCACCTACGAAACCGCCGGCGCGCCGTGCCGCGAATACACCATGCGCGCGGTGGTGGGGGGCCAGCCCGATACCGTGTATGGCCGTGCATGCCGGCAGCCCGACGGTACCTGGCAGGTGGTGAATTGAGTGGTCAGGGCTGCGCCACGGCGGGGTCCTTGCGTTGGCTGCCCAGCCACAGCAGCGCGAGCAGGCCGACGAGCACACCGGTCCACAAGGGCAGGCCGCGGCTGACCAGCGCCGCCGATGCCGCTTCGGCCACGGCCACACCCTGGCGCTCCAGCAGCAGCATCAGCGTGGCTTCGGTCGCGCCTAGCCCGCCCGGAATGAAGGACAGGGCGCCCGCCAGCAGGGACAGCGCATAGGAACCGATGGTCTGCCCCACCGGCTGCGACAGGCCCGACGCCGACAGGGCCAGCCAGAGTCCCAGGCCCTGACCCGCCCAGGCCAGCAGGCCCAGGCCGAACGAGGCCCACAGCACGCGTCCGCGCAGCAGGCGGTGCAGGGCGTTGGCACCGTCGTCCGTGATGCGTGCCAGCATGCCCTGGCCCTGGCGGCTGGCCAGCAGCGGCATCAGGCGCGAGCGCAGCAGCAGCACCGTGCCCATCACACATGCCAGGGCCAGCGCAAACCAGAGCGGATCACCGAGCAGGTGTGCCATGGCCAGGCTGGCCAGCACGCCCACCACCAGCAGGTCGATCAGGCGCTCGCAGAAAAACGCTGCCAGGCTGTGGCCCACGGGCACGCCCAGCGGTGCAAGGTAGGCGCTGCGCACCGTTTCGCCAAGCTTGCCGGGTGTCATGGCCAGGCCGAAGCCGGCCAGGTAGATCACCGCCTGCCGGCGCAGCGGGACGTGGTGTCCCAGGTGCGTGAGCATCAGGTGCCAGCGCAGGAATCGCAGCAGGTAGCTCATCAGCGCCAGGGCCAGCACGCCAAGCCAGACCCGGGCGGGCAACCGGGCCAGGTGCGCGGGTATCGCCGCCAGGTCGTCCGGGTGTTTCCAGACCAGCCAGGCCAGCGCCGCGAGCAGCAGGCCAAAGGAAAGCGCGCGCAGCGCGGTGTGAATGGTGGGCATGGGGCAGGGCGCAAGGATCCGCCGTTTTCTTTGCGAATCCTGCAGGAAACGCCTGATGCTGGCGCGGTTTGCTGCGGATTATGAGTGCAAATTGCGTATTTTCTGGAGGATACTGCCCATACGGCCAGACCGGCGCCCGCCGGTCCCACACGACGACAGGAGACACCGATGAAAGCATTGAGCGCCGATTTGGCCCGCGCAGCCTTCGCCGACCGCCCCGACTGGGTAATGGACCTGGAACGGGGCACGGCACGCCGCCTCTTCACATTCGACGATTTTGCCCAGGCCTTCGGCTTCATGGCCCAGATGGCGCTGGTGTCGGAATCCATGAACCACCACCCGGAGTGGTTCAACGTCTACAACCGCGTGGATGTCACCCTCACCACGCACGATGCGGGAGGCCTGTCGCAGCGCGACGCGGACTGGGCCACCCGGGCCGATGCGGTGTACGCGGGCATCAAGGGGGCATGATGGACGAAGTGGCCGACAAGACGCTGCATGGCCTGGCCGCCGGCGAGGCCGGGCGGCCCGAGAACCCCGACTGGACCATCGACCAGGGCTGGGAGCGCTACACCGATGCCGACCACGCGATCTGGAAGACCCTGTTCGAGCGCCAGGTGCGGCTGTTGCCGGGGCGCGCATGCGACGAGTTCGTGCAAGGCATGAAGGACCTGCCCATCGGGGCCGACCAGATCCCCGATTTCCGGCGCCTGTCGGACGTGCTGATGAAGCGCACGGGCTGGCAGGTGGTGGCGGTGCCGGGCCTGGTGCCTGACGACGTGTTTTTCGAGCATCTGGCCAACCGGCGCTTTCCGGCCGGCAACTTCATCCGCGGCGCCAACGAGCTTGACTACCTTGAGGAACCCGACGTGTTCCACGACGTGTTCGGGCACGTCCCCATGCTGATGAATCCGGCCATCGCGGATTTCATCCAGGCCTATGGGCAGGGCGGACTGCGCGCGCAGGCGCTCGGATCGCTGTCGCAACTGGCCCGCGTCTACTGGTACACCGTCGAGTTCGGCCTGCTCAAGCAGGGCGACGGCCTGCGCCTGTACGGTGCCGGCATTGCCTCGTCGTACACCGAATCGAAGTTCTGCATCGACAGCCCGTCGCCCAACCGTCTGCGCTTCGGCCTGGAGAGGGTGATGCGCACCGAATACCGCATCGACGACTTCCAGGAGACCTACTTCGTCATCCGCGACCTGGACGAACTGCTGGAGTTCACGCGCATCGACTTCGCGCCGCTGTACGAGCGGGCCAAGAGCGCCGCGACGCTCAAGCCCGGCGATGTGCTGTCCGAGGATGAGGTGTTCACCCGCGGCGACGGCAGCTATCACCGCCAACGCAAGGCCGAGGCCGCCTGAGCGGCAACCGGCCGGCAGGCCAGGCGCGGCTCAGGACAGCAGCGCCTGCGCGAATTCGCGGGCGTCGAAGGTTTCCAGGTCTTCGAGCTTTTCGCCCACGCCGATGAAGTAGACCGGCACCGGCCGCTCCATCGCGATCGCGCACAGCACGCCGCCCTTGGCGGTGCCGTCGAGCTTGGTGATGACCAGACCGGTGAGCTGCAGTGCCTCGTCAAATGCGCGGACCTGGGCGAGGGCGTTCTGGCCTGTGTTGCCGTCGATGACCAGCAGCACCTCGTGCGGGGCCGTCTCATCGGCCTTCTGCACCACGCGCTTGATCTTGCGCAGTTCTTCCATCAGGTGCAGCTGGGTGGGCAGGCGCCCGGCGGTGTCCACCAGCACCACGTCCTTGCCGCGGGCCTTGCTGGCCGTCACGGCATCAAAGCTGACAGCGGCCGGATCGCCGCCTTGCTGGGTGACGATTTCCACCGCCTGGCCGGCCAGCTCGGGGCTGGCCTCGGCGCGATCCGCCCACACGGCCAGTTGTTCACGCGCGGCGGCGCGGAAGGTGTCGGCGGCAGCCAGCAGCACGCTGGCGCCTTCGTTGGCCAGATGGCGCGTGAGCTTGCCGATGGAGGTGGTCTTGCCGGCACCGTTGACACCCGCGACCATGATCACGGTCGGCTGGTGCTCGCCAATGACCAGGGGCTTTTGCAGTGGCATCAGCAGTTCGGCGATGGCATCGGCCAGCAAGGCCTTCACGGCAGAGGGGTCGGCGGCCTTGGCCTGCTTGACGCGCTTTTTCAGGTCGGCCAGCAGGTGCTCGGTCGCCTTCACGCCCGTGTCGGCCATGAGCAGCGCGGTTTCCAGCTCCTCGTACAGGGCGTCGTCGATCTGGGTGCCGGTGAAGACCGTGGCAATGCTGGCACCGGTCTTGCGCAGACCGTTCTTGAGCCGGTCGAGCCAGCCCTGGCGGGCAGGGGGAGGCGCGACAGGCGCGGGCGGCTGCGGGGCCGCGACCGGCGCTGGCGCCGGTGCGGCAACGACGGCCACCGGTTCGGGGGCGGGTGCCGCGACGGGAGCGGATGGTGCCGGTTCAGGTGCGGGTGCGGGCGGGACCGGCTCGGGCGCGGGAGCCGGCGCGGCGGACTTGCGACGGAAGAAAGAGAACATCTTGGATTTAAGGGGAATGCGCCGGCCTGCTGCGCCCCTAGGCGGGAGCCGGAGTCAGCGCAAGGTGGCCGGGGCGATCCTCCAAGTCTAATCCCCCTGCGCAGGCGCCGCGGAAACACGCGCCTCATTGGCGGCAGGCTCTGCGCCGCCGAGCACCTTCCACAGCGTCACGCGGTTCTGCTGTTCGGCCAGGCGCAGGCTGATCAGGGTCTGCTGGGCGGCGTACAGGCTGCGCTGGGCATCGAGCACGCTCAGGTAATTGTCGACACCCGCGCGGAATCGTGCGTCCGACAACTCGAAAGCCTTCTGTGCGGCCTCGACCACGCGCGTCTGCGCGTCCAGACGCGCCTGCCACTGGGCACGCGCAGCAAGACCATCGGCCACCTCGCGGAAGGCCGTCTGCACGGTCCTTTCGTACTGGGCGATGGCGATGCGCTGGTTGGCCTCGGCCACCCGGACACCGGATTGGGCGGCACCGCCATCGAACAGGGGCAGACGCAGCAGGGGCACAAAGCTCCAGGTATCGTTGCCGGTATTGAACAGGCCGTCGAGCTCGCGGCTGCCGGTGCCGATGCTGGCCGTCAGGCTGATGGTCGGGAACATCGCGGCACGGGCGGCGCCGATGTTCGCGGCCATCGCCCGCAGGTTGTGCTCGGCCGAGCGGATGTCCGGACGTGCCAGCAGCACCGTGGAGGGCAGGGGTACCGGCAGGTTCTGCAGGACGGTCGGGCTGCCGGCATCGTCACCCTGCATGGCCGAGCCCTCCGGCAGGAGCCGGGCAGGCACCGGACCGCCGACCAGCAGGTTCAGCGCGTTGCGGTCGCTTTGCACCTGCGCGGTATAGGCCGCCACATCGCCGCGGGCGGTCTCGACAGTCCCCTGGTTCTGTGCCAGCACAAGCCCGGACGTGGAACCCAGCTCGTGCATGCGCCGCGTGAGCTCGAACGCCTTTTCGCGGCTGGCCAGTGTCTCGCGCGCCAGCTGCAGCCGGGCCTGGTCGGCGGCCAGCGTGAGCCAGGCATTCGCCACTTCGGCCACCAGTCCGATCTGCACGCTGCGCCGGTTTTCCTCGCTTTGCAGGAACTGCGCGAGCGCGGCCTCGTTCAGGTTGCGCACGCGCCCCCACAGATCGAGCTCGTAGCTGGTGAACGCCAGCTGGGCCGTGATCTGCTGGCTGATCTGGGACTGGCCGTTGTTCGACAGCTCCGCGGCGCTGCGCGAGCGGCTGCCCTGCAGCTGGGCGTTGAGGCTGGGCCAGCGGCTGGCGGCGGTGATGCCGTACTGGGCGCGTGCGCGCTCGATGTTCTCGATGGCCACGCGCATGTCGCGGTTGTGCGTGAGGGCCAAAGCGATCACTTCCCGCAGCTCGGGCGAACGCACCCAGGGCAGCGCGTTGGCCACGTCGAAGCCGGCCTGCTCGGCGAGCAGGGTGACGCCGTCCGGCTGGCCGGTGGCATCGATGTTCTCGGGCACCGGCATGGCGGGCGTGCGATGTTCGGGCGCGAGGTTGCAGCCGGCCAGAAAGGTGGCCAGCACACATGCGAGCGCCAGCGGCGCCAGGCGGTTCGAAAGGGCAGGGGTCACGGTCACGGTGGATGTCATGCGGAAGCCTCCACCGTGCCAGCGGGCACTGCCGGGGGGGCGTCGTCAAGGCGCGAGCGGCTCTTGAACCAACTGCGCACGAGCAGGAAGAACACTGGCACCATGAAGATGCCCAGGGCGGTGGACATCAGGGTGCCGCCGAGCACGGCCGTGCCGATGGCGTTGCGTCCGCCGGCGCCGGCGCCGGTGCCGAAGGCCAGCGGCAGCACGCCGAAGCCGAAGGCCATGGACGTCATGAGGATGGGGCGCAGGCGCAGCCGAACCGCTTCCACGGTGGCATCGAACACGTCCCTCCCGCGCTCCTGCAGCTGCACCGCGAACTCCACGATCAGGATGGCGTTCTTGGCCGCCAGACCGACGGTGGTCAGCAGGCCGACCTGGAAGTACACGTCGTTGGTCAGTCCGCGCGTGGTCGTCGCCAGCAGCGCGCCGAAGACGCCGATGGGCACCGCCAGCATGACCGACAGCGGCACGGTCCAGCTCTCGTACAGCGCCGCCAGGCAGAGGAACACGAACAGGATGGACACCGCGTACAGCAGCGGCGCCTGGGCGCCGGACTGGCGCTCCTGCAGCGAGGCGCCGGTCCATTCGTGGCCGATCCCCTGCGGCATGTCCGCCAGGATCTCTTCCACAATCTCCATCGCCGTTCCCGAGCTGACGCCCTGGACGGCCCGGCCTTCCATTTCGTAGGCCGGGCTGCCGTTGTAGCGCATTAGCTGCGGCGAGCCGTACGCCCAGTACGAGGACGAGAACGCGCCGAAGGGCACCATCTCGCCATTGCGGTTGCGCACATGCCACTGGTCGATGTCCTGCGGCAGCATGCGGTAGGGCGCATCTCCCTGGATGTACACGCGCTTGACGCGGCCGTTGTTCAGAAAGTCGTTGACATAGGTGCCGCCAATCGCGCTGGACAGGACGCTGTTGATGTCCGAGTACGACAGGTTCAGGGCGGCGGCCTTGCGGTCGTCGATGGCCAGGCGCAACTCGCTGGCGTCGTCCATGTTGGTGGTGCGCACGCCGGTGAGCTCGGGGCGCTTGCGCGCTTCGTTCAGGAATTTGTCCTTGGCGGCCAGCAGGGCGTCATGGCCGAGGTCGTTGAGGTCCTTGAGCATGAAGTTGAAGCCGGCGCTGGAGCCCAGGCCGCGAACCGCCGGAGGCAGGATCACGATGACGCGCGCGTCACGGATGGAGGACAGCTCCCTGGTGGCGCGCTGGGCGAAGGCCGGCGCGGACTGGCTGGGCAGCGGGCGCTCGGCCCACGGCTTGAGCCGCACGAAGCCGCGTGCAGAGCCCTGCACGCCGCTCAGGCCGGACACCTGGTTGAAGCTGACCACCTCGGGCTGGGCGAGCAGATATTCGCGCACCTGGTCAAGCACCTGGTTCAGGCGCTGATCGGTGGCACCGGCCGGCAGGTTGACCGACACATAGACAAAGCCCTGGTCCTCGTCAGGCAGGAAGGAGGTGGGCAGGTTCTTGAACAGCACCCACACCCCCGCGCACACCGCCAGGAAAATCAGGATCATGCGCTTGGTGCGCCGCAGCAGGTAGGCCACCGTGCCCTGGTAGCGGGCGGTGCCCGCCTCGAAGTGGCGGTTGAACCAGCGGAAAAACCGGTCGTTCACGCCCAGCAGGCCACCGCGCGGCGGCCGGTTGGGGTCGTGGTGGGCCGGCGCCTTGAGGATGGTGGCGCACAGGGCCGGGGTGAGCGTGAGCGCGACGAAGACCGAGAACGCCATCGCCGAGACGATGGTGACGGACAACTGCCGGTAGATGACGCCGGTGGAGCCGCCGAAGAAGGCCATGGGCACGAACACGGCCGCCAGCGTCACGCCGATGCCGATGAGTGCCGGAGTGATCTCGCGCATCGAGCGGCGCGTGGCCTCCTTGGCCGGCAGGCCGGTCTCCCGCATCACGCGCTCGACGTTTTCCACCACCACGATGGCGTCGTCCACCAGCAGGCCGATCGCCAGCACCATGGCGAACATGGTCAGCATGTTGATCGAAAAACCCGTGAGCGAGAGAACGCCAAAGGTACCCAGAAGCACCACCGGCACGGCGATTGCGGGAATCAGCGTGGCGCGGAAGTTCTGCAGGAAGATGAACATCACGATCACCACCAGCACCATGGCCTCGCCCAGGGCCGTCACCACCTCGCGGATCGACGCGCGCACGAAGGGCGTCGAATCCGAGCTGATGAAGTAGTCGATCTCGTTGGGGAAGAAGGGCTTGAGCTCGGCCAGTTTGGCGTTGACCGCGTCGGACACGTCCATCGCGTTGGCGCCGTCGGCCAGCACGATGCCCATGCCCGCACCAGGACGGCCATTGAGTTTGGAGGTGACGCTCAGGTTGTCGGGGCCCAGCTCCACCTTGGCCACGTCCTTCATGAGCACGACGGAGCCATCAGTGGCGGTCTTGAGGACGATGTTCTCGAATTCCTCGACCGTCTTGAGCTTGGTGCGGGCCGTGATCGTGGCGTTGAGCTGCTGGTCCTGCACGGCCGGCAGTGCGCCGAGCTGGCCGGCCGATACCTGGGCATTCTGGGCATTGAGCGCCGTCACCAGGTCGGAGGGCATCAGCGCGAACTTTTGCATCAACGCCGGGTTCATCCAGATCCGCATGGCATAGGACGTGCCGAACACCGTGACGTCGCCCACGCCGTCGATACGGCCGATGATGTCCACCAGGTTGCTGTTGATGTAGTCGCCGATGTCGACCTGGCTGACGTTGGGGTCGTTCGAGAAGAAGCTGTAGGTGACCAGGTAGTCCTGGCCGCCCTTGTTGACGAACACGCCGCGGCTTTTCACCGCTTCGGGCAGGCGGTTCATGGCCGCCTGCAGCTTGTTCTGCACCTGCACCTGCGCCACGTCGATGTTGGTGCCCGGGGCGAAGGTGAGCGTGGTTCGCGCGCGACCCGACGCATCGCTGGTCGAGGTCATGTAAAGCACGTTGTCGATGCCCTTGAGCTGTTGCTCGATAATCTGGATTACCGAGTTCTCGACCGTTTCGGCCGAGGCGCCGGTGTACTGGGCGCCGATGGTCACGCGCGGCGGGGCGATGTCGGGGTACTGCTCCAGCGGCAGGGTGAAGATCGACAGCGCGCCACCGAGCATCGTGATGATGGCGATGACCCACGCGAAGATGGGCCGGTTGATGAAGAACTGTGCCATGTGCCGCGTCCTTTTGGCTTACTGGACAGCGGCAGGCGAGGCGGCCGGGGCGGCACCTTCGCCGGCAGGCCCACCCTTGGCGGGCGCGGATTTGGCCTTGAGGTCCACCTCCACCGGATCTACCTTGTCGCCTGGCGCGAAACGCTGGAACCCGTCAACGACCACGCGCTCGCCGCCCTTGAGGCCGCTATCGACCAACCACTGGTTGCCGATGGCGCGGGACACGTCGATCGGGCGTTTTTCCGTCACGTTGTCTTCCTTGACGACGATCACGCTGGCGCGGCCGGTCAGGTCGCGCGTGACCGACTGCTGGGGCACCAGCAGCGCATCGGGTGCCAGGCCCGTGGGCAGCAGGGCCTGCACGTACATGCCGGGCAGCAGCATGTGGTCGGGGTTGGGGACAATGGCGCGCAGCGTCACCGTGCCCATGGTCTGGTTCACGATCAGACCCGAGAACTGCAGCTTGCCCTGGTGCGGGTATTCGCTGCCGTCCTCCAGCCGGATGCGCACCGGGATCTGGTCACCGTCCACACGCTGGTAGCGGCCTGCCGCCAGGTCGCGGCGCAGCTGCAGCAGCTCGGCGGTGGACTGGGCAAAATCGACGTACATCGGGTCAAGCTGCACGATGGAGGTCATTGCTTCGGCCTGGTTGGCGGTCACCAGCGCGCCGGGGCTGACGTTGGAGAGGCTGATGCGGCCGCCGATGGGCGCCTCGATCCGGGCGCGCTGGAGGTTGATGCGGGCGTTTTCCAGATTGGCGCGAGCCACCGCCACGTCGGCGCTGGCCTGGACGGCGGCGGCCTGGCTTTCGTCATTGGCCTGCGCGCTGATGGCGTCGATCTTGACCAGCTCGGCGTTGCGGCGGGCGTTGGCCTCCAGCGTCTTGAGCGAGGCTTCGGCGCGCGCCAGGGTGGCGGCGGCGCTGGCCTCGGTGGCTTTGAGCGAGGCATCATCGAGCTGGTACAGCGGCTGGCCCTGGCGCACGATGTCGCCTTCGTTGAACAGGCGCTTGTGGACGATGCCGGAAATCTGCGGGCGGACCTCGGCGCTCTGGAATGCCCGGGTGCGCCCCGGCAGCGTGGTGTCGATCTGCTGGCGCTGGGGGACGATGGTGGTCACCCCGACCTTGGGCAGGGGTGCCCCGGCCTTCGGGGCCGGAGCATCGTTCTTGCCGCACGCCACGAGCGCTCCAACCGCGACCACGCACGCCAGCGCCCTGGTGGCTGGCCTCCAGCGGGCTCGTGCAAAGAAGGGGCCTGGCATCGGTGCGGACACCGGTCGTTCAGAGGCGGGAGCCGAGGTAGCGCTGGGGCGGTGCATCGTGTCGGGAAAGTTGTAGGGTCTTGTCGTGTGTACGGGCAAATGGCCTGGCTGGGCACACAAGTTGTCAATGATGCCATTACTGACCATATTTGCGCCTCGTTGCCATTGTGCGGCCCGATTGTTTCCGGTGTGTGAAGCGGGACATCGCGATTGGCGAGGGAACCGGTCGCCGTCTCGGGTATCTTCTGTCTCCATGACCACAAGATCGATTTCGGGCCGGTGGAGTTTCTCCATCCGGCCGCCCCGCTGGCTGTCACTTCTGTTTGCCACTCTGGCCGTGTCGCTGGCCTCGGCCGCGGACACCGCCCCTGCCGGGGCCACGGCGGCGCGCCAGTTCAACCTGTCCAACGGGATGACACTCATCGTCAAGCCAGATCACCGGGCGCCGACGGCGGTGCACATGCTGTGGGTGCGTGTCGGTTCCATGGACGAGGTGGACGGCACTTCGGGTGTGGCCCACGTGCTGGAACACATGATGTTCAAGGGCACACCCAGTGTGCCGCCGGGCGAGTTCTCGCGCCGCGTGGCGGCCCTGGGCGGCAGCGAGAACGCCTTCACTTCGCGCGACGTCACGGCCTACCACCAGCAGGTGCCGGTGCGGCACCTGGAGGCGGTCATGCGGCTGGAGGCCGACCGGTTCGAGAACAGTGCCTGGGACGACGAGGAGTTCCGCCGCGAGATCGAGGTCATCAAGGAGGAGCGCCGTCAGCGTACCGAGGAGTCGCCGCGCGCGCGCATGTTCGAGCAGATGAATGCCACGATGTTTGTGGCCAGCCCCTACCGGCGTCCCGTCATTGGCTGGATGAGCGACCTGGATGCGATGACGCCCGACGATGCCCGTGCCTTCCACCGCCAGTGGTACGTGCCGGCCAACGCGGCCGTCGTGGTGGTGGGCGACGTGGACGTCGATCAGGTGCGTCGCATGGCCGAATCCATCTACGGCCGCATCCCGGCCCGGCCGGTGCCGCCGCGCAAACCCCGTGCCGAGCCTCCGCAGCAGGGCCCCAAGCGGCTGGAGTACCGTGCCGCTGCCGAGCAGGCGCTGGTGGCCCTGGCCTGGCACGTGCCCAAGCTGGAGAAACTGGATGGACAGGACCAGGACAGCATCGACGCGCTGGCGCTGACGCTGCTGGCGGCGGTGCTCGACGGCTACCCCGGCGCCCGGCTGGAGCGCGCGCTTGTCAAGGGCACCGGTGCCGATGGCCGCCGCATTGCCGACAGCGCGGGGGCATCGTACGGGCTGATGGGCCGGGGACCACAGGTGTTCTCGCTGACAGCGGTGCCTGCGCCCGGGGTCACACCCGAAGAGGCGGCTGCTGCCCTGCGCGCCGAGGTGACGCGCATCGCGCGCGAAGGGGTGGGCGAGGCCGAACTGCGCCGTGTGCTCGTCCAGTGGACGGCGGGCGAGGTCTACAAGCTGGACTCCCTGTTCAACCAGGCGCGTGAGCTGGGCAGCCAGTGGGCCACCGGCATGGAGGTGGACATGTCCGAGCGGCTGATGCAGCGCCTGCGCGGGGTGACGCCGGCGCAGATCCAGGCCGTGGCCGCGCGCCTGTTCGGCGACGAGCGCCTGACGACGGCGGTGCTGGTGCCCGACGCCAGCAAGCGAGACGCGGCGCCCAATCCGCCGAAGGCGACGGCACCGACCCGTCACGGGTCCGAATGACAGAACCAGAACGAAAGTTGCGGATGCTGACCCACATTCCTTTCATGGCGCGCCGGCTTGCACCGGTACGGATGGCCAGAGCCCTGGCAACCGGTCTGATCCTGGTGGCGGGCCACGCCGTGCAGGCGGCCATTCCGATCCAGCACTGGCAGCACGCGAGCGGGGCCAGGGTCTACCTGGTGGAAAGCACGGCCATCCCCATGCTCGACGTCCAGATCGACGTTGATGGCGGCAGCCGGCGCGACCCGGCGGGCAAGGACGGCTTGGCGTCGGCCACGGCCGACATGCTGTCGGCGGGCACGCTGGCCCATGAAGGGCTGCCGGCGCTGGACGAGCATCAGCTTGCGCAGGCCTGGACCGACCTGGGTGCCTCGTTTGAAGCCGAGGCTTCGGGCGAGCGGTTCACGCTGAGCCTGCGCACGCTGACCGAGCCCGACCTGCTGCGGCAGGCGGTGGCGCTGGCCGCGCGGCAGATGGCGGCACCGGCCTGGCCCGGCCCGGTCTGGCAGCGCGATCGCGAACGCTGGGCTCAGGCCTTGCGCGAGGCCGACATGCGGCCTGGCACGCACGCCGATCGTGCCTTCGGTCTGGCGGTCTATGGCGACCATCCGCTGGGAAGGCCGACCACGCCGGAAACGCTGGCCTCATTCGAGGTCGATGACATGCGCGCCTTCTACCGGCAGCACGTGGTCGCCTGCCGCGCCAATGTGACCCTGGTGGGTGCCATCGACCGCCAGACCGCCGATGGCATCGTGGGCAGCCTGATGTCGGCCATCGCGCCGCATGGCTGCCCGGGGCTCACGCCCGTGCCGGACGTGGCGCCGCTGAAGGCGGCCGTCGAGCGTCAGATTCCCTTTGACGCTGCACAGGCGCAGGTGCTCATCGGCCAGCCGGGCGTGGCCCGCAGCGACCCGGACTACTTCTCGCTGCTCGTGGGCAACTACATCCTGGGTGGAGGCGGCTTCGTTTCGCGCCTGATGACCGAGGTGCGGGAAAAGCGCGGCCTGACCTATGGTGTGTACAGCACCTTCATGCCAGGGCTGCAGCCGGGGCCGTTCCAGATCGGCCTGACCACCCGGCCCGACCAGGCGGGGCAGGCGGTTGCCCTGGTGCGCGAGGTGGTGGCCGGGTTTGTGGCGGACGGGCCGACCGCGGACGAACTGCGCGCCGCGAAGGACTATCTCGTCAACAGCTTCGCGCTGCGCATCGACAGCAACCGCAAGCTGCTGGGCAATGTGGCCAACATCGCCTGGAACGGCCTGCCGCTCGATTACCTGGACACCTGGACGCGGCAGATCGAGGCCGTGACGGAAACCGACATCCAGCGCGCGTTCCGGCGCGTGCTGCAGCCGGACCGCATGGTGACGGTGGTGGTGGGCGGCAGATAACGCCCCTCTCTCTGTCGCCTGCTGGGCGGCCCTGGACGGGGTGCGCTCTTTCAGCCTGGCGAAGCCACGCCGTGTGTGCCAGGGGCCTCAAGCGCGGGTGTCCAGCGCGATGGTGTGGCCGGGGGGCACCATGTCGGGGGGCTCGAAGTCGGCGATGACGACGAGGCGGTCGTCGCGATCAGCCAGTTCCCCGAGCAGCTCCCCCACGCAGCGGGCCGAGGGACGGTCGAGCGCGGCAAAGGGCTGGTCGATCAGGATCACGGGTGCCCGGCTCGCGATGGCGGCGGCGATCCAGACCTTGCGGCGGCTGCCGGTCGAGAGCATGTTGAAGCGCTTGTCCAGGTGTTCGTCGAGTGCCAGGGCAGGGATCAGTTTCCGCAGCAGTGCCTGATCGGTGCCCGGAAAGCGTTGCGGCAGCCGCGCCAGATGGTCACTCACCCGCACGGCATCCAGTGCATCGGTGCGAGGATCGGTCCAGGCGACGACGGCTGCGAGGCCGGCCGGGGAAACCGGCTGGCCATCGAGCCGGATGTCGCCGCCTTGCGGCTGCAGTTCGCCAGCGAGCAGGCGCAGCAGGGTGGTCTTGCCGCAGCTTTCATCGCCCGTCACTGCCCACAGGCCGGGCGTCAGTTCCAGATCGAGCCCGGTCCACAGGGGAGGATGTCCGGGCCAGGCATATGTCAGGGATCGAACGGAGAGGGTGGGGG
>JAEZLX010000208.1 GCA_023415035.1 Pseudomonadota bacterium
CGTGCTGCTGGTCGACGACCTCGTGGGCGATGACGTGCTGGCCTACGCCTCGCCAGAGGCACGCATCGTGCACGTGGGCAAGCGTGGCGGTTGCAAGAGCACGCCGCAGGCTTTCATCGAGAAGCTCATGATCACGGCCGCGCGCCAGGACGATACCGTGGTGCGCCTCAAGGGGGGCGACCCGTTCATCTTCGGCCGCGGCGGCGAGGAGGTCGAGCACCTGCGCGAGGCCGGCATCCCGGTGCAGGTCATCAACGGCATCACCGCCGGCCTGGCCGGTCTGACCTCGCTCGGTGCGCCGCTCACCCACCGCGACCGAGCGCACGGCGTCGTTTTCGTCACGGGCCACGCCAAGCCCGGAGACAGCGGCACCGACTGGCGCCAGCTCGCCGCCACAGCACGCGACGCGAGGCTCACGCTCGTGATCTACATGGGTGTGTCCCACGCCGACGAGATCGAGCGCGACCTGCTCACCGGCCTGCCGGCCGACACCCCGCTGGCCATCATCCAGCACGCCAGCCTGCCGCAGCAACGCCACGCCGTTGCCACGCTCGGTACCCTGACGCAGACCCTGGCGGACGAAGGCCTGGGCAGCCCGGCGGTGATCGTCGTCGGCGACGTGGTACTGGGCATTTCCGCCCTGAACCAGCCGCTGGCCCGGGAGAAGACCCTGGCCGCCTGAACCCGGATCACCACGCATCCCGCCTACACTGCGGGCCATGCTTGCATTTGATGTTGCCGTGATCGGCGCCGGCGCGGCCGGTCTGTTCTGCGCGGGGATCGCCGGTCAGCGGGGCCTGCGCGTCCTCGTGCTCGACCACAGCCCCAAGGTCGCCGAAAAGATCCGAATCTCCGGCGGCGGCCGCGCCAATTTCACCAACCGCGATATCGACCCGCGCGCGCCGCACCGGCACTACCTGGGCGAAAACCCCCAGTTCTGCCGCTCGGCGCTCTCGCGCTACACCCCCGCCGACTTCATCGCACTGATGCAGCGCCACGGCATCCCTTTCCACGAGAAGCACAAGGGCCAGCTGTTCTGCGACCGTTCGGCCGAGGACCTGATCCGCATGTTGCTGGCCGAGTGTGGCGCCGGCGGTGTGGAACGCTGGCAGCCCTGCCCCGTGGCCGCTGTGCGCCGTGCCGGCGAAGGCCACTGGGCACTGGACACCGGCCGCGGTACGGTGACGGCCGGCAAGCTCGTCATCGCCACCGGCGGCCTGTCCATCCCCAAGATTGGCGCCACCGACTTCGGTTACCGGATCGCGCGGCAGTTCGACCTCAAGGTCGTCACGCCGCGGCCTGGACTGGTCCCGCTGACCTTCGATGGCGATTACTGGGCGCCGTATGCCACCCTGGCGGGGCTGGCGCTGCCGGTCGATATCAGCACCGGCCAGGGCAAGACACGGGCCAGTTTTCTCGAGGACCTGCTTTTCACCCACCGGGGCCTGTCCGGGCCCGCCGTGCTGCAGATCTCCAGCTACTGGCAGCCGGGCACGCCGATCCGCCTCAACCTGGCGCCCGCTACCGACCTGGCCACAGAACTGGTCGAGGCCAAGAGCCACTCCCGCAAGCTGCTGGCCAACGAGCTGGCGCGCTGGGTGCCCGCCAGGCTGGCCGATGCCTGGGCACAGCAAAGCCCCGACTGGCAACGCCCCATTGCCGAAACCGGCGACAAGTCCCTGACGCGGCTGGCCGAGCGCCTGTCGAACTGGGAGCTGGTGCCCACCGGCACCGAGGGCTACCGCAAGGCCGAGGTGACGCTGGGCGGCGTGGATACCCGCGAGCTCTCGCAACAGACCATGGAAGCCAGGGCACAACCCGGCCTGCACTTCATCGGGGAGGTGGTGGATGTGACCGGCTGGCTGGGCGGCTACAACTTCCAGTGGGCCTGGGCCAGCGCCCATGCCTGCGCTCAGGCCTTGTGAATGCCATTGCCTGCGTTGGAGGATGCAGCCCCTGTCACCTACATCGGCGAGGCTAGAGACGACCACCAGAAACATTCAGGGCTTCGTGGGCGGTCGTGGCCGTGACACCACACCCTCCCACCCAGCAGATCACCCACACCGGGCACCGGCCCTTGAAGCCGATCTGGTACGCAGTTCTTCCTGAACAGCAGGGCTTGACGACCAGACGTCCCATTGTTGTTATAATCTTGTGCTTTGCTGGCAAACCCCTGTCGGCCAATACTAGTTACGGACGGGGAAACCGCAGTTCATGAAGCCCGGGCCCGATCTTCCCGAGCCTCCTCTGTCTGCACATCATGGAAACCATTAGCTGATGACCACCATTCGCGTTAAAGACAACGAGCCGTTCGACGTGGCCCTGCGCCGCTTCAAGCGCACCATCGAAAAGCTGGGCCTGCTGACCGACCTGCGTGCCCGCGAGTTCTACGAAAAGCCCACCGCCGAACGCAAGCGCAAGAAGGCCGCCGCCGTCAAGCGCCACTACAAGCGTGTGCGCTCCATGCAGCTGCCCAAGAAGCTGTACTGAGCCCCGTCGCTCAGCCGGCCCAGGCCGGTGGCAATGAAGCCCGCTCGAGGACGCTCAGGCGGGCTTTGTCTTTTTCGTCCCCTCACTTTCGTTCCGCCCCACTTCGGGAGTCCCTCATGAGCCTCAAGCAACAGATCACCGACGACATGAAGTCCGCCATGCGGGCCAAGCAGGCCGAACGGCTGGCCACCATCCGCCTGCTGACGGCGGCGATCAAGCAGAAGGAAGTGGACGAGCGCATCGAGCTCGACGATGTGGCGGTGATCGCGGTCATCGACAAGATGGTCAAGCAGCGCAAGGACTCCATCACCGCGTTCGAGCAGGGTGGGCGCCCGGATCTGGCGGCCAAGGAAGCCGCCGAACTGCAGGTGCTGCAGGCCTATCTGCCGGCCCGTCTGTCACCCGACGAAATCGTCGCCGAAGTCAAGGCGCTGGTGGCCGAGCTGGGCGCCAGCGGCCCCGGCGACATGGGCAAGGTCATGGGTGCGGCCAAGTCCAGGCTGGCCGGCAAGGCCGACATGGGCCAGGTCTCCGCGGCCGTGAAGGCTGCCCTGGCCGGCTGAACCAACTGAGACCCGCAACACCATCCGAAGGCCTGCTTGCCACGGAGCCGGGTTTCCCGGCCCGTCGGCAACGCCCGCCAGAGACAGCCACTCCGCAGGCTGAGCGGGAGCAGGTCAGCTCCCGGCCACCTTCATCCGGTTGACCAGGATCGAGCCCACCGTCTTGGCGCCGTAGGTGTAGGCATCGGCCCCCACGGCTTCGATGCCCATGAACATGTCCCTGAGGTTGCCGGCGATGGTGATCTCCTGCACGGGATAGGCGATCCGGCCGTTCTCGACCCAGTAGCCCGAGGCACCGCGCGAGTAGTCGCCGGTCACGTAGTTGACGCCCTGTCCCATCAGTTCGGTCACGAACAGGCCGCGGCCGAGCTTGCGCAGCATGGCGTCGAGATCGTCCTCCGGACGGGTCAGCCGGCTGGTCAGCGTCAGGTTGTGCGAACCGCCCGCGTTGCCGGTGGTGCGCAAGCCGAGCTTGCGCGCCGAGTAGGTGGACAGGAAGTAGCCCTGCACGCGACCCGCGTCGAGCACCTGCCGCCGGGCCGTGCGCACGCCTTCGTCATCGAACGGCGCGCTGCCCTTGCCACCCCGGATGTGCGGATCCTCGTCGATGTCCAGATGGGCGGCCATGACCTGCTTGCCCATGCTCTCGCCCAGGAAGGTGGTGCGCCGGTACAGGGCACCGCCGCTGGTGGCCTGCACGTAGGCGCCGAGCAGGCCGGCCGCCAGCGGCGACTCGAACAGCACCGGGCATTCGGTGGTGGCGATCTTGCGGCCGTTCAGGCGCGCCAGTGCGCGCTCGGCGGCATAGCGGCCCACGGCCTCCGGGCCGGCCAGCTCGTGCGGCGCGCGCATCGAGCTGTACCAGTAGTCTCGCTGCATGTCCTCGCCCTTGCCCGCGATGGGCGCCACCGACAGGCTGTGGCGAGAACTGGCGTAACCGCCGCTGAAGATGCCGGGTTTGCCGCGCTCGCCGCCACGCATGTGGGCAGCAAAGAAATGCGACTGCTGCGCCGAGACACCCGCCCCCTCGCTGTTGGTGATCAGCTTGCTGGTGGCAAAGGCGGCCTCCTCACAGGCCAGGGCGATCCGCATCGCCTCGTCGGCACTGATGTCCCAGGGGTGGAACAGGTCCAGCTCGGGGTATTCGTCGGCCACGTCCTCGGGATCGGGCAGTCCGGCGACCGGGTCCTCGGCCGTGAAGCGGGCGATGTCGTAGGCGGCCTGAACCGTCTGCCGGATGGCTTCCGGCGAAAAATCGGAGGTGGAAGCGTTGCCGCGGCGCTGTCCCAGGTAGATCGTCACGCCCAGCGACTTGTCGCGGTTGCGCTCGACGTTCTCCAGTTCACCCTTGCGCACGCTGACGTTCAGCCCCGAGCCTTCCGAGATCTCGGCCGCGGCGTCGGCCGCGCCCAGCTGGCGGGCGTGCGACAGGGTCAGGTCGATCAGTTCCTCGAAGCGGGCACGGGAATACTGGAAGCCCGGCAGCGGCTGGTGGCGATGGACGGCAGCGGGGCTTTGCCCCGGTTTGGCGGTTTTCTTCATGTCGCCGGTATGATACTTGCCGCCCCCCATACCGACTTCCCATGCCCCGCAAACCCACAAAAGGCTATTTCGTGCGCGGCCACTTCGTTGCCGCCGGCAGCGAACTGGACCTCGAACTCAAGCGCGAGCTCAAGGGCTCGGTCGACATGAGCAAGACCGACCTGAAAAAGCACAGTGCCCGCCTGCAGACACTGGGCGAGGAGCTGCTGACGCTGCGCCGCGACCTGATGGCACGCGTGCGCGAGCAGCACGATCTGTCCGACAAGCTCATCGATGCCCTGGACGAGGCGCGGCGCATCACCAACTTCGAGGGCCGCAGGCGCCAGATGCAGTACATCGGCAAGCTCATGCGTGCGCTCGACGAGGACACCATCGCGGCCATCGAGGCCGCGCTGGAGGAGCAGCGCAAGCCCTCGGCGAAGGAAACCCTGCGCCTGCACCAGGCCGAGCAGTGGCGCGACCGGCTGATTGCCGACGATGGCGCCCTCACCGACTGGCTGGCCCAGAAGCCCGACACCGACGTGCAGCACCTGCGCGCGCTGATCCGGCAAGCCCGCAAGGACGCGCAGGCCACGGCCGCGCAGGAGCGCCCCGGCGAGGCTGTGCGCCATGGCAAGGCCTTCCGAGAGATCTTCCAGCTCGTGCGTGCCGCGATCTCCCGCCAGGACCAAGAGCCGGCTGACGGTGAGGCGGACACCGACGATGACACCCCAGCATGACCCAGGACACGAACACCGTTTCTCCGGTGCCGGTGCGCATCGGCATCGTTTCCATCAGCGACCGCGCCAGCACCGGCGTCTATGAGGACAAGGGCCTGCCGGCCCTGCAGGACTGGCTCACGCGCGCGCTGAAGAACCCGGTCACCTTCGAGGCGCGCCTGATCCCGGACGAGAAGGAACTCATCAGCGCCACACTCATCGAGCTGGCCGACGAGGCGGGCTGCCCGCTCGTGCTGACGACCGGCGGCACCGGCCCCGCGCTGCGCGACGTGACGCCCGAAGCCACGCTGGCGGTGGCGCACAAGGAGATGCCCGGCTTTGGCGGACAGATGCGCCAGATCAGCCTGGCCTTCGTGCCCACGGCCATCCTCTCGCGCCAGGTGGCCGTGATCCGCGGCTCGACCCTCATCATCAATCTGCCAGGGCAACCCAAGGCCATTGCCGAGACGCTCGAAGGCCTGCGCAACCCCGACGGCAGCCAGAAGGTCAACGGCATCTTCGCGGCCGTGCCCTACTGCATCGACCTCATCGGCGGACCGTACCTGGAAACGAACGACGAGATTTGCAAGGCCTTCCGGCCGAAAAGGAAATAACCATGATCATTTCCAAGGACACCGTCGTCACCCTCATCTTCCGGGCCAGCGACGCCCAGGGCAAGCTGCTGGAAGACGGCAAGACGCCGCGCAGCTACCTGCACGGCGGCTACGGCAACACGCTGCCGGGCATTGAGAAGGCGCTGGAAGGCCAGAGCGCCGGCTACGAGACGAGCGTGACGCTGGCACCCGAGGATGCCTTCGGCGAGCGCGACGAGTCGCTGGTGACCACCATTCCCAAGACCCAGTTCCCGCCGGGCGTGAAGGTGGGCGGCCAGCTGCGCGGCACCGATGACCAGGGCCGCGAGGCGGTGTTCACGGTGGTCAAGATCAAGGGTCCGCAGGTGCACCTGGACGGCAACCACCCGCTGGCCGGCCAGTCGCTGAAGTTCCAGCTCAAGGTGCTGGACGTGCGCGCGGCCTCGCCCGAGGAGATCGCCCACGGCCACGCTCACGGCGCGCACGGCCACCATCACTGAAACACATGAAGGCCGACCGCTTTGCGGCTGTGGCCTCGCTCACTTGCCGACGAGCTGGTTGAGCTTGTCGGCCTCGAAGCGTTCTTCCTTGGCGGCCTCGGGCGGCACGCAGTCGGCGCCGCCATGCACCTCGCAGGCCAGCTTCTCGATGGCCTGCCACAGCAGCGCGATCTGGTGTTCCTGGCTGCCGGTCTTGTCGATCAGCCCGCGCATGGCCTGCGACAGCGGATCGTCCTCCTGCGTGACGCCGTAGGCCGAGAACTTGGGCCTGGCCTCTTTCTGCTCCTCGGTCACGTCGGCGCTGGCACCCTGCTTGCTCGGGATGATGCGCGCCGGAATGCCCACCGCGGTGGCGCCGGCCGGCACCGGCTTGATGACCACGGCGTTGGAGCCGATCTTGGCGCCGTCACCGACCTCGAAGCCGCCCAGCACCTTGGCGCCGGCACTGACCACCACGTCACGCCCCAGCGTGGGGTGGCGCTTGGTGCCCTTGTAGAGCGACGTGCCACCCAGCGTCACGCCCTGATAGATCGTGCAACCATCGCCGATCTCCGCCGTCTCGCCAACCACGGTGCCCATGGCGTGATCGAAGAACACGCGCTCGCCGATTCTGGCGCCAGGATGGATCTCGATGCCCGTCAGCCAGCGCGAGAAATGTGAAATGAACCGCCCCAGCCACTTGAAGCCGTGGGTCCAGCACCAGTGCGCCGGGCGATGCAGCCACACGGCATGCAGGCCCGGGTAGCAGGTGATCACTTCCCAGGTGCTGCGCGCGGCGGGGTCGCGCTCGAGAATGCATTGGATGTCGGATCGGATGCGGTCGAACATGGTGCGCCGAGTCTATCGCTTCGCCTTTTCCGCTGTCTGCAGCATGGCCTTGGCGATGCCTCGCAGAATGTGGATTTCCTCGGGCGTGGGCTGGGCGCGGTTGAACAACTGGTTCAGGCGCGGCATGAGCTTCTTGGGCGCCGCCGGATCGAGAAAGTCGACCGCCACCAGGGCCTGCTCCAGATGCCCCAGCATGCCGGCCACCGCCGCCGCATCGGCCGCCGGCCGCTGGTTGGCAGCGGCAGATGCCGGCAGCGGAAAACCTCCCAGTGCCTGCCGCCACTCGTAGGCGATCAGCTGCACCGCCGCCGCCAGGTTGAGCGAACCGAAGCCCGGATTGGTCGGAATCGAGAGGCACACGTGGCAGCGGTACACATCCTCGTTGCGCATGCCGAAGCGCTCCGAACCGAACAGGAAGGCCACGCCCTCGGGCTGGGCCGGCATGTCCGGCGCGGAGGTCTGTGCCACCAGCTGCGCGAAGTGCTCGCGCGGTGCGCGGGTGGTCGGCCCGAAGTCGCGCGGCGTCATGGCCGTGGCGCACAGGTGGCTGACGCCGTCCAGCGCCTCGTCCAGCGTGTTGACGATCCGGGCTTTCTCCAGCACGTCGTTGGCACCGCTGGCGCGCTGGATGGTTTCCTCGCGGCGCAGCACGTTGGGCCAGCGTGGCGCGACCAGCACCAGATCGTCGAAACCCATGACCTTCATGGCGCGGGCCGCCCCGCCGACATTGCCGGCGTGACTGGTCCCGATGAGGATGAATCGTGTGCGCATGACGTGACCGCTGATACGGCCCGCCCGAAAAAAACTCCCGCTTTCGGGTCGGGGCCGGTAAAATCCGAATATTGTCGCCGCCCCGCATCGCCGGGGCGTTGCTGTTGTGCTCTTCTCCCCCTTGCCGGCCCACGAGGCCCGATGCAGGAAAACAATTCATGTCGTCCAATCTCCACCCCATGCTCAACGTGGCCGTCAAGGCCGCGCGCGCCGCAGGCGCCATCATCAACCGCGCCTCGCTCGACGTCGAAACCGTGCGTGTCTCCGCCAAGCAGACCAATGATTTCGTCACCGAGGTGGACCATGCCGCCGAGAACGCCATCATCGAGACGCTGCTGACGGCCTACCCTGACCACGGCATCTGGGCCGAGGAATCCGGACGACGCGAAGGCAAGGGCCGCGACAAGGATCACGTCTGGATCATCGATCCGCTGGACGGCACGACCAACTTCATCCACGGCTTTCCGGTTTATTGCGTGAGCATCGCGCTCATGGTCAAGGGCCGCATCGAACAGGCCGTGGTCTATGACCCGACCCGCAACGACCTCTTCTACGCCACGCGCGGCCGCGGCGCCTACCTGAACGAGCGGCGCATCCGCGTGGCCAAGCGCACCCACCTGCGCGAAACCCTGCTGTCCACGGGCTTCCCGTTCCGCCCGGGTGACGCGTTCAAGACCTACATGAAGATGCTGGGCGAGGTGATGCCGCGCTGCGCCGGCGTGCGCCGCCCGGGCGCCGCCGCGCTGGATCTGGCCTACGTGGCGGCCGGCTTCTCGGACGGCTTCTTCGAGATGGGTCTTTCGCCCTGGGACGTGGCCGCCGGCTCGCTGCTGGTCACCGAGGCCGGTGGCCTGGTCGGCAACTTCACGGGCGAGGCCGATTTCCTGGAACAGAAGGAATGCATGGCGGCCAATCCGCGCATCTACGGCCAGCTCATCAGCGTGATCGGCAAGTACAGCAAGTTCGCCAGCGCCGGCGACAAGGCGGCCGTCCGGCAAGACCAGGATCAGGGTCAGCCCCCCGCCGAAGACTGATTCAGGCGGCGGCGCCGTCCGCCCGGCCACCCGTCACGCCGCTGGCAGGGTCCACCAGAAGGTGGCTCCCTCGCCCGGCCTGGCCATTGCCCAGATCCGGCCGCCATGGCGCTCGATGATGCGCGCCACGATAGCCAGCCCCACCCCCGTGCCCGGAATGTCGGTACCTGCGTGCAGGCGCTGGAACAGGCCGAACAGTTTGCCCGCGCGATCCATGTCGAAGCCCAGACCATTGTCGCGCACGAAGAAGGCACACTCGAACGTGTCATAGCCCACCTCGACCGTGGGCTGCGGCTGATGCTGGGAATACTTCGCGGCGTTGTCGATGAGGTTCACCAGCACCTGGCGCAGCAGCGTCGCATCCCCCATGACGGCGGGCAGATCCTGCACCACGGTGCGCACCTTGCTCCCGGCCGGCAGGAGCGTCTCGATCACCGAGTGCGTCAGTTCGTTCATGTCCACCGGCTTGAGCTCGAGATCCACCCGCACCACGCGCAGCAGCTCCAGCATGTCGGTGATCATCGCCCCCATGTTGCGCGAGGAGCGGCGGATACGCTCGAACATGTCGCGCGACACCGGCCCCAGCCGGTCGCCCTCCTCTTCCAGGATCAGCGCCGCAAAGCCGTTGACGGAACGCAGCGGCGCGCGCAGGTCGTGGGCGATCGAGTAGGACAGGACCTCCATGTCTTTCATCGATCGTTCCAGTTCGGCCGTGCGCTCGGCCACGCGGCGTTCCAGCGTCGCATTGAGCGCCCGGACCTCTTCCTCGGCCATCATCCGGTCGTGAATGTCGATGTGGGTGCCGGACATGAACAGTGCCCGGCCTGACTCGTCGCGCTGGTGGACACGGCCGCGGTCGTTGATCCAGATCCAACCGCCGTCCTTGCGCCGCAAGCGTATGTCGCACTCGTAGTACGGCGAGGCGCCGCTCAAGTGCCGGTCCAGCGTCTGACGAACCCTTGCCCTGTATTCCGGATGCACACGGCTCCACCAGGTGTCAAAGTTGGCCGGCTGCAGCTCGTCCAAGCGGTGGCCCAGGATTTCGGCCCAGCGCTCATTGATCTTCATCTGCCCGGTGACCAGGTTGATCTCCCAGATTCCGGGGCGCGTCGCTTCCAGCACCCATTGCAGGCGCTGACGCTCTTCGCGCAGAGCCGTCTCGACATCGATGAACGATGTCACGTCGGCATAGGTGCGCACCATGCTGCCGTCGTCCAGGTAACGCGTCTCCACTTCCAGCACGCGCCCGTCCGGCGTGCGGCGCAGGTAGCGTGGCGGGGAGCGGCCTTCGGGTTCGCGGCCCACGAGAGGTCGAGCGGGCGCCTCGATCAGCGAGAGGTTGTCACCGAAATCCCCTCGCTCTGACTGGAAGCGCATCACGTCGCGGTACGACGGGTTGTCGGCCATCAGCTCCCGTGGCAGCTGCAGCATTTCCAGCAGTCGGCTGTTGTAGAAGCGCACCCGCATCGAACCATCGACCATGACCAGCCCCTGGGTCATGCTGTCGAGCGTCAGCTGCAGGGCGGCCGACTTTTCGGCCAGCTGCGCGCCCGCAGCCTGGAGCTGTTCCCGCGCCCGCTGCCGCTCGGCGTGCGCGCGCCACCCCAGCACCATCTGCCTGAGCGCCCCCAGCAGCGGCTGCAGGAAGTCGACATCGGCCTGGCTGTAGCCGCCTGGCTGGTTCGCCAGCCCCACCATGGCCACCAGGCGCCCGCCCGCCGTCACGGGAATGCCCAGAAAGGACTGGATGCGAAGATGGCCAAGCGGGACGCCACCCGAGCGAGGATCGTTGGGCGCATCGTTGGAGATCACCGTCTCACCGGAGCTCAGGACATGGCCCATCAGGGTGTCGGGCCGTCGGAACTCCATACCCCTGTCAAGCTGGTGCAGGAACTGTCGCCGCGAAGCTTCGTCCCAGGAAATATCGGTCATGGCCCGCACACGCAGGAACGGCTGCCCCTGCTCGTCGTGCAGCACCTCGCCGACGAGCCCGTAGGCGCTTCGGGTCACCGACAGGAAAGATGCCAGCAGGCCCTCAAAGGCACCGCGCTTGTCCTCGTTTTCGATGAACAGCGACAGGGTATGCCCCACAGCCTCGAGCAGTCGGTGCTGCCTGTCGAGAGCACGCTGGGCATTCTTCATGTCGGTCACGTCGGACGTGAACCCGTGCCACAGCACCGAACCGTCGGGCTCACGCTCCGGCACCGCCTCGATACTGAACCAGCGCAGTCCGGCTCGCGGGAGGTTCGCCCGGTAGGCATACCGGATGGGCGTGAGCTGGCGGGCCGAGGCTTCCAGAATCTCCAGGAATGTCTTCCGGTCAGCGGGGTCCACCCGCCTGAACAGAATGCCGGGATCCTTGTACAGGTCCTTCGGATCGAGCTCCAGCAAATCGTAGGCAGCGTCGTTGACGTAGGTGATTTCGTTCGTGCCATCGACCCTGCGACGAGCCTGAAAGACCAGACCGGGCAAGCGCGCTGCGATCTGGCGGATGAAATGCAGCTGGTTGGACACCTCGGCAGCCGCCGCTTTTTCAGCGGTTACGTCCATCATCACGCCGAAGTCGGTCTCGGGCGCCCCCTCGAAAGAGATGCGGCCCATGCGCGTGCGGAACCAGCGAATCTGCCCGGCCGGATGCATCCAACGGAAGTCGAGCTGCTGTTCATCCCGCGCCTCCCGGGCTTTCAGCCAGCCTGGCAGGTCGTCCGGATGAATCAGGTCACGGCCCTGGGCATTCGTCATGGTCTCGGCGTGCGGGAACCCCGTCAGGCGTGCCAGGCCGCGTGACCACGTCACCTCGTCCCCTTCATCCTCGCCTTCGTCATGCGCGTTGATCCAGTACCCCACCTTGGCCATGCGCTCGATGGCCTCATGCAGCTGCACCCGCTGCCGCAGCTCCCGGTTGGCGCCCTGCAGGGCCTGCTCGGCCTCGTACAGCTCGGTAATGTCTTCCATCAGGGTCATCAGCAGGTCCTGCCCTTCATGGCGCAACACAGTCCCGCGCATGCGCACCCGCCTCAGGCCGATGTCCTGATGCAGGACCGGCATATCAATGGTGCTGTGCCCCAGCCGCTGCAGCGACTCCTGGCGATGCGCGGACGACAGCCAGTGCCCGAGCTCTATGGTCGAGCGGCCGAGGGCATCCTCGCGACGCACGCCCGTCAGCTGCACCCAGGCGTCGTTGACCGCGAGCAGGCAGCCGTCACCGTAACGGCTGATGCTGGCCGCCAACGGCGCTGCCTGGAAGAACGCCTCCCAGGGCAGCGGTGCGCTTTGTGCTTGTGCAGCAGAAGGAGTGGCGTGGGTTTGGCTCATCAAGGCACGCTGCGCCAGGCAGGCATGAATACCCTTCACCTATGGCGCTGGTGGCACCAGTATCCCACCATTGAAGTGCCGCGTCGGCACTTGATAGCGGCGATGTCATGAGGATTTCCACGGATTGAGGACATACCCCTTCGTCTTCCCGGTGCCTTGCACCGTCCCGACGCCCGCTTCTGTTGCACAGCCTCAGCTGCCCCGGTAGGTCGAATAGCTCCAGGGACTGACCAGCAGCGGCACGTGGTAGTGCTGGTCGGGGTTGGCCACGCCAAAGTCCAGTGTCACACGATCCAGGAAGGCGGGTTCGGGCAGTTCGACACCCCGAGCCGCGAAGTAATCCTTCACAGCGAACACCAGGCGGTAGGTGCCCTTTTTCAGGCTGGCGGTGTCGTACAACGGCCCGTCGGGGTTGCGACCATCGGCATTGAGGGTGAAGCGGCGCACCAATGTGGCCTCCTCGCCGCAGGTCGTGTACAGCTCGACGTGCATGCCGGCCGCGGGGCAGCCGTGCATCGTGTCCAGGACGTGGGTACTCAGGCCCATAACTTGCCTCCTTTCTCGGCTGGCACGCGCCGCGCGGGCCATTCTGTCGACCAAAAGTGTATACAGTTTTCGGCATTTCTGGCTATCATGGACACCATGGAGACCTCCAGTACCGCCATGATCGTCGAATCGCTGACCCGTGCGATCGTGGAACATCGCCTGCACCCGGGCACCAAACTGGCGGAACAGAAGCTGGCCGACCATTTCGGCGTTTCCCGCACGCTGGTGCGGCAGGCACTGTTCCAGCTCGCGCAGAACCGCCTCGTGCGGCTGGAGCCGGCACGCGGCGCCTTTGTGGCCACGCCCTCGGTGGACGAGGCGCGCCAGGTGTTTGCCGTGCGGCGGATGCTTGAGACCGAGATGACGCGCGCCTTCGTGCGTCAGGTCACGCCGGCCAAGATCCGCGCCCTGCGCGAACACGTGGCACAGGAAAAGCGTGCAGTGGACCGGCAGGACGTGCCCGGCCGAACCGAACTGCTCGGTGATTTCCACGTGCGCATGGCCGAGCTGATGGGCAACCAGGTGCTGGCCGAGCTGCTGGGCGAGCTGATCTCGCGCTGCGCACTCATCATGCTGATGTACCAGAGCAGTCACGCGGCCGAGCACTCGAACGAGGAGCATGTCGGCATCGTCCAGGCGCTGGCCGCGCGCGACGAGGAACTGGCCGTGCGCCTGATGAACGAGCACCTGCTGAATGTGGAAAAGGGCCTGACCTTCGATCGCAAGCAGCCCGTCAATGACCTGTCATTGGCGCTTTCCTTCTGACTCCCGACCCATGATCTACGACGCCACCGCACCCTACCCCCGCGACCTGATCGGCTATGGCCGTGACGTGCCCCATGCCCGCTGGCCCGGCGGCGCCCGCATCGCGGTTCAGTTCGTCCTCAACTACGAAGAGGGCGGTGAGAACTGCGTGCTGCACGGCGACCCCGCGAGCGAGCAGTTCCTCTCCGAGATGTTCAACCCCGCGGCCTACCCCGAGCGCCACATGAGCATGGAGGGCATCTACGAATACGGCAGCCGTGCCGGTGTCTGGCGCATTCTGCGCGAGTTCGAGAAACGCGGCCTGCCGCTGACCGTGTTCGGCGTGGCCACCGCCCTGCAAAAGCACCGCGAGGTGGCGCAGGCCTTTCACGAGCTTGGCCACGAGGTCGCCTGCCACGGGCTCAAGTGGATTCACTACCAGGGCGTCCCTGAAGCTGTGGAGCGCGCCCACATGGCGCAGTGCATGGAGATCTTTGGCGGGCTCTACGGCCGCGATGGCGACCACGGCCTGGGCTGGTACACCGGCCGCGACAGCCCCAACACCCATCGCCTGGTGGCCGACGATGGGCGCTTCACCTACGACAGTGACTACTACGGCGACGACCTGCCCTTCTGGATGCGTGTGCGCAAGAGCGACAGCAGCGACAGACACCAGCTGATCGTGCCGTACACGCTGGACTGCAACGACATGCGCTTTGCGCTACCGCAGGGGTACTCGCACGCCGATCCGTTCTTCCAGTACATGAAGGACAGCTTCGACGCGCTCTACGCCGAGGGCGACCCGAATGGTCTGGACCGTCCCAAGATGATGAGCATCGGCATGCACTGCCGCCTGCTGGGCAGGCCCGGCCGCATCACCGCGCTGCAGCGCTTCCTGGACTACATCCAGTCGCATGAAGGCGTGTGGGTGGCGCGACGCATCGACATCGCGCGCCACTGGCAGGCCACCCACCCGCTGGCCTCGGCCTGAGCACAAAGGCTTGCACCATGCCCATCACACTGGAACAACTGAACACCGCGCCGCTGCACGAGGCCGTGCGCCTGCTTGACGGCGTGTACGAGCACTCGCCCTGGATCGCGGAGCGCGCCCTGGCCCGACGCCCCTTCGTGTCGCTGGCGCAGCTCAAGCACGCGATGGCCGAGGTGCTGGACGCGGCAGGCACAGAAGCCCAGTTGGCGCTGATCCGCGCCCACCCCGAACTCGCGGGCAAGGCCATGGTCAGCAAGACGCTGACCGTCGAATCGACCAACGAACAGAGCAAGGCGGGACTGACCAACTGCACGCCAGAGGAATTCGCGCGCATCCAGCAGCTCAACGCCGACTACAACGCCCGCTTCGGTTTTCCGTTCATCCTCGCGGTGCGCGGCCCGCGCGGTGATGGCCTCAGCAAGGCACAGATCATCGCAGCCTTCGAGCGGCGCCTGCACAGCCATCCCGACGCGGAACGGCAGGAATGCATCCGCAACATCCACCGCATCGCCGAGATCCGCCTGAACGACAAGTTCGGTTTCGAGCCGGCCGAAGGCCAGATGGTGTGGGACTGGCAGGAGAAGCTGGCGCAGCACAGCGACCCCGGTTACGCCGAGCAGGGCCAACTGACGGTGACCTACCTCACCGATGCGCACCGCGCCTGCGCCCAGCGCATCAGCCACTGGATGAAGGACTGCGGCTTCGACGAGGTGGAGATCGATGCCGTGGGCAATGTGGTGGGCCGCTATCACCCGGCCGCACTTGGCACCCGTTACCTGTTGACAGGCTCCCACTACGACACCGTGCGCAACGGTGGCAAATACGACGGGCGCCTAGGCATCTTCGTGCCCCTGGCCTGCGTGCGGCAACTGCACGGCGCGGGACGGCGGCTGCCCTTCGGCATCGAGGTGGTGGCCTTTGCCGAGGAGGAAGGCCAGCGCTACCGGGCCGCCTTCCTGGGCTCCAGCGCCCTGACCGGCCAGTTCGATCCCGCCTGGCTCGACCAGACCGACGCCGACGGCATCACCATGCGCGAGGCCATGCGTCATGCGGGACTGTGCATCGACGACATCCCCAAGCTGCGGCGCGACCCGGCGCGATACCTCGGCTTCATCGAAGTGCACATCGAGCAGGGGCCAGTGCTCAACGAGCTGCACCTGCCGCTGGGCGTGGTGACCTCCATCAACGGTAGCGTGCGCTACATGGGAGAGGTGACGGGCGTGGCCAGCCATGCCGGCACCACGCCGATGAACCGCCGCCGCGACGCGGCCTGCGCGGTGGCCGAGCTAATGCTGTACGCCGAGCAGCGCGCCGCGCTGGACGGCGACTCCGTGGCCACGGTGGGCATGCTCCAGGTGCCCAACGGATCGATCAACGTCGTACCCGGCGTCTGCCGCTTCAGCCTCGACATGCGCGCCCCGACCGACGCGCAGCGCGACGCGCTGGCCCGCGACGTGCTGGCCCGGTTGCAGGACATCTGCAAGCGGCGCGGCCTGCGCCACACGCTGGAAGAAACCATGCGCGCCCCGGCCGCGCCCAGCGCGCCCGAATGGCAGGCGCGGTGGGAGTGCGCCGTGCAGGCGCTGGGCGTTCCCGTGCACCGCATGCCCAGCGGGGCTGGCCACGACGCCATGAAGCTGCACGAGATCCTGCCGCAGGCCATGCTGTTCGTGCGCGGCGAAAACGGCGGCATCAGCCACAACCCGCTCGAATCCACCACCGCCGACGACATGGACCTGGCCGTGCGCGCCTTCCGCCACGTGATCGAACAGCTGGCCCAGGACAAGGACTGACCCATCATGACCACACCCCAACAAACCCTCGACACCTGGATCGACCAGCATTTCGACGAACAGGTGCGCTTCCTGCAGGAGCTGGTGCGCGTGCCCACCGACACACCGCCGGGCAACAATGCCCCCCACGCCGATCGCACGGCCGAACTGCTCGCGCAGATGGGCCTGCAGGCGGAGGCTCACCCGGTGCCCGGTGACGAAGTCAAGGCGGCCGGCCTGCAGAGCATCACCAACCTCATCGTGCGCCGCCGCTACGCGGAAAGCGGCCCGACCATCGCCCTGAACGCGCACGGCGACGTGGTACCCCCGGGCGAAGGCTGGACGCACGACCCCTACGGCGGCCAGATCGAGGACGGCAAGCTCTACGGCCGTGCCTCGGCCGTGAGCAAGAGCGACATCGCGACTTTCACCTTCGCCATCCGCGCGCTGGAAGCGCTCGGCGCGCGGCTCAAGGGCAGCGCCGAACTGCACGTGACCTACGATGAGGAATTCGGGGGTGAGGTCGGCCCCGGCTGGTTGCTCGCGCGCGGACTGACGAAGCCCGACCTGATGATTGCCGCCGGTTTCAGCTACCAGGTGGTGGTGGCGCACAACGGCTGCCTGCAGATGGAGGTAACGGTGCATGGCGACATGGCGCACGCCGCCATTCCCGACAGCGGCACCGATGCGCTGCAGGCCGCCAGCCACATCCTGAACGCCCTGTACGCGCTCAACCGCGACTACCTGAAGGTCACCTCCGGCGTCGAAGGCATCAGCCATCCGTATCTCAATGTCGGCCTGATCCAGGGCGGCACCAACACCAACGTCGTGCCCGGCAAGGTGGTGCTCAAGCTCGACCGGCGCATGATCCCCGAGGAAGACCCGGTCGAAGTCGAGGCATCGATCCTCGCCACCATCGACCAGGCCGTTCGCAGCTATGCCCCCCCGCGCGGCAGCAAAGACGTGCGCGTTGACGTGCGACGCATCCTGCTGGCTCGTGCCATGAAGCCGCTGCCGGGCAACGCCCCGCTGGTGAAGGCCATCCAGACCCACGGTGCCGAGGTGTTCGGCGAGCCAATCCCGGCCGTGGGCACCCCGCTGTACACCGACGTGCGCCTGTATGTGGAGCGAGGCATTCCGGGCGTCATTTACGGCGCCGGCCCTCGCACCGTGCGCGAGTCCAATGCGAAACGGGCCGACGAGCACCTGGTGCTCGAAGACCTGCGGCGGGCCACCAAGGTCATCGCCCGTACCTTGCTCGACCTTTTGAAGGCGGACTGACCCGCACGGCGCCAGCCGTGCCACAATGTCCGCCCGCCTTTCGGGGCGGGCTGGATTCTGGAGAACACATGACCCCCGCCGAACAAGCCCTGCGCGAAGCCGCGCTCGAATACCACCGCACCCCCACCAAGGGCAAGATTGCCGTTACGCCGACGAAACCGCTGTCCAACCAGCGCGACCTGTCGCTGGCCTACTCACCCGGCGTGGCCTACCCCTGTCTGGACATCCAGGCCGACCCCACCAAGGCCGCCGAGTACACCAGCCGGGGCAACCTGGTCGGCGTCATCACCAACGGCACCGCCGTGCTGGGACTGGGCGACATCGGCCCGCTGGCCGGCAAGCCCGTGATGGAAGGCAAGGGGTGCCTCTTCAAGAAGTTCGCCGGCGTCGATGTGTTCGACATCGAACTGGCCGAGCGCGACCCCGACAAGCTGGTGGACATCATCGCCGCTCTGGAGCCCACGCTCGGCGGCATCAACCTGGAAGACATCAAGGCGCCCGAGTGCTTCTACATCGAGAAGAAGCTGAGCGAGCGCATGAACATTCCGGTCTTCCACGACGACCAGCACGGCACCGCCATCATCTCCAGTGCCGCGCTGCTCAATGGCCTGGAGCTGGTGGGCAAGGACATCGGCGCCGTGAAGGTGGCCGTCTCCGGCGCGGGCGCCGCCGCCATCGCGTGCGTGAACGTGATGATTGGCCTGGGCGTCAGGCGCGAGAACGTCTTCATGTGCGATTCCAAGGGCGTGATCTATGAAGGCCGCCCCGGCGGCTATGACGAGTCCAAGGCCCAGTTCGCCCAGAAGACCGACGCGCGCACCCTGGCCGACGCCGTCAACGGCGCCGACGTGTTCCTGGGCTGCTCGGCCCCTGGCGTGCTCACGGCCGAGATGGTCAAGACCATGGCCGACAAGCCGATCATCCTGGCACTGGCCAACCCGGAACCGGAAATCCGCCCCGAACTGGCGAAGGCCGTGCGCCCCGACTGCATCATCGCCACGGGCCGCTCGGACTACCCGAACCAGGTCAACAACGTCCTGTGCTTCCCGTACATCTTCCGAGGCGCGCTGGACTGTGGCGCGACCAAGATCACCGAGGCCATGAAGCTGGCCTGCGTGCGCGAGATTGCCGATCTGGCCAAGAGCGAAATCAGCGACGAGGTGGCATCGGCCTACAAGGGCCAGGAACTGACCTTCGGCCCCGACTACCTGATCCCGACACCGTTCGACACGCGCCTGATCCTCAAGATCGCCCCGGCCGTGGCACAGGCGGCCGCCGAATCGGGCGTGGCCACCCGGCCCATCACGGACATGGAGGCCTACAAGGAGAGCCTCAACCGCTTCGTGACCCACACCGGCATCCTGATGCGCCCGATCTTCAACGCGGCCAAGGCAGTGCCGGCCAGCAAGAAGCGCGTGGCCTTTGCCGATGGCGAGGACGAGCGTGCGCTGCGCGCTGCCCAGATGGCCATCGACGACCACCTGGCCACGCCGATCCTGATCGGCCGCCCGGCCGTGATCCAGTCGCGCATCGCCAAGGCCGGCCTGCGCATGCGCCTGGGCGTGGACGTGGAAAACGTCAACCCCGAGGACGATCCGCGCTTCCGTCAGTACTGGGAGCACTACCACAAGCTCATGGCGCGCGACGGCGCCACGCCCGAGGTCTCCAAGGCCGCCGTGCGGCGCTCGAACACCATCATCGGTTCGCTGATGGTCTCGCTGGGCGACGCCGACGCGCTCATCTGCGGCCTGGTGGGCACCTACACCACGCACCTGGAGCGCATCGACAGCATCCTGGGCAAGCAACCCAGCGTGAGCAACTACGCTGCGGTCAACGCGCTGATGACCGACCAGCGCGGCCCGCTGTTCATTGCCGACACCTACGTGAACGAGGACCCCTCGGCCGAGCAGCTGGCCGAGATCGCTTTCATGGCGGCGCAGCAGGTGCAGCGCTTCGGCATTCCGCCCAAGGTGGCCTTCCTCTCGCACTCCAGCTTCGGCTCATCCAAACGGGCGTCCGCGAAGAAGATGCGCCAGGCGCGCGACCTGTTCGTGGCTGCCCACCCGGACATCGAGTGCGACGGCGAACTGCACGGCGACGCCGCGCTCAAGCCCGGGATCCGCAACGCCTACCTCTCGGATTCGACGCTCACCGGTTCGGCCAACCTGCTGGTCTGCCCGAACCTGGACGCGGCCAACATCCTGTACAACGTGCTCAAGGAAACCAGCAGCGGTGGCGTCACCGTCGGCCCGGTGCTCATGGGCGTGTCCAGACCAGCCTACATCCTCACACCAGCGGCCACTGTGCGCCGCGTGCTGAACATGACGGCGATGGCAGCGGCCGCCGCGGGCCAGGTCTGACGCACGCCAGACCATGCGAAAGCCGCTGATCGTCAAACACCTTGGCCGTGCCGGCAACCGCCTGTTCCAGTACTTTTTCTGCGCCGAGCTGGCTCGGCGAACGGGTACCCACAGTGTGCAGAACGTGCACATTCCCGATCTCGGCATCGACATTGCGCAGGAACAGGACGGGGACGACCGGTTCCTGCACATCGAAGGCCGGCACGTCTTCGATGTTCCGGCGCTGGTCAGCGCGTTGCGGGACGGTTCTCACCCTGGAGCCACGTTCCAGGGGTATGCCATGCGGCTGGAGTACTACGACCGCCAGTTCTGTCGCAGACTTTTCCCCCTGTCTCCGGCAGTTGGTCAGGGATTTGGTCCCGAATTCCTGACCATCAATGTCCGCGCAGGTGACATTTTTCATGGCACGAATCCCGCTCTGGTGGCCAGCGGCTATGCCGGCCCCTACGGGCCCGACAGCCTGTACCCGGGCGTGCATCCCGATTACCGCCCGTTGCCGCTGTCCTACTACGAGATGCTCATCCGGGAAACCGGCCTAAAGCCGGCCTTCGTGGGCGAGATTGCCAGTGAACCCGCCTATGAAGAAGCCCTGAGGCGCCGGTTTCCGCACGCCGTGTTCGCACGCACTCGCGGCACAAAGGAAGACTTCCTCACGCTCATGGGCTCGACCAACATCGCGCTCGCCATCAGCTCGTTTTCCTGGATGGCGGCATGGCTGTCCGAGGCACGAACTATTCACATCCCGGTCGCCGGCATGTTTGACCCGCAGCAGCGGCCCGATATCAATCTGCTACCGCCCGAGAGCGATCCTCGCTACATCCGGCACCCCCTGCCGCGCATCCAGTGGCACGCCACAAAAGAACAGATCGCGGAACTGTTCGCCTGAGTCAGACAGGCGCGCAGTCCTGTTCCAGTGGCTGGGTCAACATGCCGTCTGCGGTCATTCCCGCAATCTCTAGCGTGTCGATCGCAATGGTGGCGTCGAGCGGCACAAACGCCTCAAATCCGCTGTCTTCTGAGGCCAGGGGATTGATGTATCTTTGAGGTGCCTTGAGGCCCGGGTCCGGCCGATGTGCAGCCAGCAGCGGTGCTGGTTCGAAGCGGTTCGCCGGATACACCTTCCCATTCACCACAGCCGCCAGCTGCCGCAGCTTGATTGGCGCCCAAGGCTTGCACCAACCTCGCAGCAACAGGCCCTCGGGTGTGCGGATCACCTGGCCCACACGCCCACCAATCGGAGGGCGCAGACCATCAGCAGAACCGATGGTATTGGAGTCCACCCAACCGACGACGGCCAGCGCTTCCTCGATGCGCATGATTTCCGCGCGCAGCCGTGACAGTTGGTGCAGGCACACCGGCGTGTACTGCTCATTGTTGTCGTGCCAGAGAAAATAGTTCATCCCCAGTGAGCGCTGAAAGAACGCCCTCCCCCTGCGCCGTTTGCGCTGCTCGAATTCCTGGTACGACTTGATCACGTAATGGTTGATGCGAAATCCTTCCCAGCAGACTCGATCGCTGCGGATGTAGCGCTTTTCCGGAATGTCGACGTAGTCCGGATGGATACGGCGCGGCTCGCCATCCGTGTGTCGGTGGCTGCGGCCGTCCACCAACGACACGTTATGTGGACAGGTCAAGTCCACATAATCGGCCGGACGGAACAGTATCTTGATCGCTGCATTGGCGAAATGGTCGCGCTGTGCGTGCCAGTTGAAGCGCTCAACCACCAGCCCTGGCGTGTGGTGCAACTGCCCGGCCGACCCATATGTTGCCCAGTTGAGCACCAACGCGCCAAGGTCGGGCCATCGTGCACTCATGCTCTGCACGAAGGCGGGCAGTGATTCCTGGTCACCCGTGGGCCAGATGAACTCATCGGCATCGATAAACGCCAGCCAGTCCACCTCATGCCCGTGTTTGTCCACAAAATTCCGGTATGCCGCCAGCTGCGGGCTGTCACCCTGAGGAGTCGGGATGCGGTAGGACACAAGATAACCGCAGGCCTGCAAGGCTTCCAGCAGTTCGGTGGTGCCATCCGTGCTTTCATTGTCGGCAATGAAAAAGCGCTCCACCCCCAGTAGCCGATGGTGCGCCAGCCATTCAACGACATAGGGCCTTTCGTTCTTGAAGATGGCACCGATGCCAAGCACTGGCAGTGCGCGCGGAGCACGTACTCCCGATGTATCCCCGTGCCTCACGATCCTTCCCCTCCTTCGCCGGCCGGCATGGGAACTGTCACCGTTGCCTCAGGCGGCATGTATTCAGGCACCACATGTGGGTTGCCGTACCGCTCGAAGTATAACTGGTGGTACATCTCCGACAGTTTGGAAAACAGCTCCTGTGTTTGAATCAGCTCAGGAGGAAAATGGCCACCCTCCGCATCAGCGGCGTCAATGCGTTCACGCAGATACTCCACCATCTCGCGCCTGAACTGCGTGAGATATCGGGTTTCGATACCCCCTTCCAAAGGAAATGCCGCTAGGTGCCATTCCGGATGCATTGAGACAAAGGTCGAAAACAGGCGTTCGACAATGAACGGCAGGAACGGCGCAGACACCACATAAGTGGTCGGCTCAAGGACCGCCCGCGCTTCGACGGTTTGTGGACAGTTTTCCAGAAAGCGGGCCAACGGGTCGAGCACACCGCCCACGTATGCATCCCAGAACGCAGGCGTGGCGACCCAGAAGTTGCCGTAGCAGAGGTTGCCTGGGTGATGCCTGGGCGTCTTCGAGAGGTCCCAATCGAACCCGGCGGCATCCAGCAGCCGCTGCGCCCGCTCCGTCAACCCGGGGTGAGCCGCTTCACCCTGCATCCACACGTTGTAAGAGGTGTAGGGCAAGATGGGAAACACATTGATGAAACACACATCAGCGCCGTGCTGATGGCGGGCGAAATCAAGGAACTGCGTACCGGTAATCCCGGATTTGAGAAGGAACTTGGGCGAAAAAATGCCCGTCATTTCCGCGTTCCGGTGCCCGCCACGACGGAAGAAATCGATCAGGATGCGGAACTCGCGCCACGCTGCATACCGGTTGTCCGGCAGGAGGAGCGGGAGAAACGCGGACTCCCGCTGCGTTTGCCCTGCTCTCCACAAAGGCTCATAAATGTCAACCTGTCTGGATCGCATAAGGGATCGAACGCAATCGAAGTAACAAACTGTCTAGATTAGCAACACTCTCTGCTATCTTAAATGGCCGAAGGACCTATCGACAGGCAATGTGCGCTGGACCTGCCTTTTGCCCTGCAGATGTATCCTGCGCCGCCCACTCCCTGTGGAATGTTCAGCATCCCTTTGTACTTGCCACCAGACCTCCACCACTCCTTGGCGGGTGCGTGGCTGCGGCGACCTGTCCAAGGCATGCGCTCGTAATCCACGCACCGGGCGCTGACCTTGCGCCCCAGGCTGACGCATCCGCACCCCCGGGATGCCCCGTATTGGTGCCTCCCCAAAGGCCGTGCACCATGGTGTCCGCCAGGACGCTCGCTCGTTCCGGATCGCGGGGCAAACTGTATACAAATATTGTGTTCAGCCTTGTTCCATGGAACCGCCACACTGGCACCGATCTTGCTCGACCTGAGCATGACGCCCAGGCATCCGCCTGTCCTTCAACCGCACGGAGTCATCCATGAACAAGCGCAACCTCCTGAAATCACTTGTGGTTCTGTCCGCCGCCGCCACGTTTGGCATCGCCCACGCCCAGACCCCGATCCGGTTCCAGCTCGACTGGCGCTTTGAAGGGCCGGCAGCGCTGTTCCTCCAATCCGCCGCCAAGGGCTACTACAAGGCAGCCGGTCTGGATGTGACGATCGACGCTGGCAACGGCTCGGGCGGCACGGTCACACGGGTGGCTTCGGGCACGTACGACATGGGTTTCGCCGATGTGGCCGCCCTGATGGAATTTCACGCCAACAACCCCGATGCGCCGAACAAGCCTGTGGCGGTGATGATGGTCTACAACAACACGCCGGCCGCGGTGCTCACGCTCAAGAAGAGCGGCATCACCAAGCCGTCAGACCTGACGGGCAAAAAAATGGGCGCCCCCGTGTTCGACGCCGGCCGCAAGGCCTTCCCGGTGTTCCAGAAGGCCAATGGCATTGGCAACGTGAGCTGGACCGCCATGGACCCGCCGCTGCGCGAAACCATGCTGGTGCGCGGCGACATCGACGCCATCACCGGCTTCTCGTTCACCTCGCTGCTCAACCTCGAGGCCCGCGGCGCCAAGACGGAAGACGTGATCATCATGCCGTATGCCGATTTCGGTGTGAAGCTGTACGGCAACGCCATCATCGCCAGCCCCAAGCTGATCAAGGAGAACCCGGCCGCCGTCAAGGCCTTCCTGTCGGCGTTCGCCAAGGGCGCCAAGGAAGTGATGGCGGACCCCGCCGGCACCATCGAGACCGTCAAGGCCCGCGACGGCATCATCAACACCGCGCTGGAAACCCGGCGCCTGAAGATGACCATCGACTCCGTGGTGGCCAGCCCCGACGCGCGCAGCGAAGGCTTCGGCAAGGCCAACCCAGGCCGCATGGCACTGATGGCCTCGCAGGTGTCCGACGCCTTCGCGACCAAGACCCGCGTCGACCCCAGCGCCGTCTGGAACCCCTCGATGCTGCCATCCGACGCCGAGCTGAACATCCTGCCGCCGGCCAAGAAGTAATCCATCGCGCTCCGCGCCATCTCCACGAACCGGGTCGGCCTGGCGGCCGGCCCCTTTCCAGGAAATCCCATGCAAGTATCCCAGGCCGACAGCGCCGAACGGCCATTCGTCGATTTCGACCAGGTCTGGCTCGCCTACAACGATGAGCTGCTGGCCAAGAACATCTTCGCGGTCGAGGACATCAGCCTGAAGGTGCGCCAGGGCGAGTTCATTGCCATCGTCGGCCCCTCGGGCTGCGGCAAGTCGACCTTCATGAAGCTGACCACGGGCCTGCGCATGCCCAGCATGGGCAAGATCCGGGTCGACGGCCAGCCGGTCACCGGCCCGCTCAAGATATCGGGTATGGCCTTCCAGTCGCCCTCGCTGCTGCCGTGGCGCACGACGCTGGACAACGTGCTGCTGCCGCTGGAGATCGTCGAGCCCTACCGCAGCCAGTTCAAGGACCGGCGCAAAGAGTTCGAGGAACGTGCGCTCAAGCTGCTGGAAAGCGTGGGCCTGGGCGGCATGGACAAGAAGTACCCGTGGGAGCTTTCCGGCGGCATGCAGCAGCGCGCCAGCATCTGCCGCGCGCTGATCCACGAGCCGAAGATGCTGCTGCTGGACGAGCCTTTCGGCGCGCTCGACGCGTTCACCCGTGAGGAGCTGTGGTGCACGC
>JAEZLX010000124.1 GCA_023415035.1 Pseudomonadota bacterium
CCCCACCCCCATCGCCCAGCAAGCCCCCCCCCCCCCCTCCCCCGCCGCCAGCACGCTGGCCGTCGACGTAGTTGGGCTCGCCCCCCTGCTCCTTGAGGTAGGCCACCACGCGGTGCACCTCGTCGTCGCTGACGAATGCACCATGCACACGCACCGGAAAACCCGTGCCGGCCGGCATGAACAGCATGTCGCCCATGCCCAGCAGGTTCTCGGCACCCATCTGGTCGAGGATGGTGCGGCTGTCGATCTTGCTGCTGACCTGGAAGGAAATGCGCGTCGGGATGTTGGCCTTGATCAGGCCGGTGATCACGTCCACACTGGGCCGCTGGGTCGCCAGGATCAGATGGATGCCGGCCGCGCGCGCCTTCTGCGCCAGGCGGGCGATCAGCTCCTCGATCTTCTTGCCCACGACCATCATCAGGTCGGCCAGCTCGTCGATCACCACCACGATGTGCGGCAGCGTGTCCAGCGGCTCGGGCTGCTCGGGCGTGAGGCTGAACGGATTGCCGATGGTCTCGCCACGCGCCTTGGCCTCCTGGATCTTGGTGTTGTAGCCGGCCAGGTTGCGCACGCCCATCTTGCTCATGAGCTTGTAGCGCTTTTCCATCTCGGCCACACACCAGTTCAGGGCATTGGCCGCCTGCTTCATGTCTGTCACCACCGGGGCCAGCAGGTGCGGAATGCCCTCGTAGACGCTCATCTCGAGCATCTTCGGGTCGATCAGGATCAGCCGCACATCCTTGGCATCGGCCTTGTACAGCAGAGACAGGATCATGGCGTTGATGCCCACCGACTTGCCCGAGCCGGTCGTGCCGGCCACGAGGCAGTGCGGCATCTTGGCCAGGTCGGCCACCACGGGCTGGCCGCCGATGTCCTTGCCCAGGCCCATGGTCAGCAGACTGCGCGCGTCGTTGTAGACCTGCGAGCCCAGGATCTCCGACAGGCGAATGGTCTGGCGCTTGGCGTTGGGCAGTTCCAGCGCCATCAGGTTCTTGCCCGGGATCGTCTCGATGACACGGATCGACACCAGCGAAAGCGAGCGTGCCAGGTCGCGGCTGAGGTTGACGATCTGCGAACCCTTGACGCCCGTGGCCGGCTCGATTTCGTAACGTGTGATGACCGGACCAGGCGCTGCGGCCACCACGCGGACCTCGACGCCGAAGTCCTTGAGCTTTTTCTCGATCAGGCGGCTGGTCATCTCCAGCGTCTGGGCATCGACGGTGCTCTGCTGTGCGGGCGCTGCATCGAGCAGGTCCACCTGAGGCAGCTTGCTGTCGGGCAACTCGGTGAACAGCGGCTTCTGGCGCTCCTTGACGACGCGCTCGCTCTTGGGCACCTCCACCAGGGTCGGCTCGATAAATACCGGTGTCGGATGCTGCTCCTCGATGACCTCGCGCTGCACGGCCACGACTTCCTCGCGTTCGCGCGCGGCGCGCTGCCCTATGCGCTGGTCCTCGTGCACCTCGCGCTTCTCGCGCCGGGTCTGGAACCAGCCCTCGACCCTGGCGCCCAGCGCCTCGGCCCAATGGCCCCACGTAAATGCGAACACGCGCGGCAAAGCGAGCACCAGCAGCGCCAGCATCACCAGTGCCGAGCCGGTGAAGCCCAGCCAGTGCATGGCCACGCCACCCAGCATGTGGCCGAGCGCGCCACCCGCCTCGCCGGGCAACATGCCATCAAAACGGTACAGGCGCGTCCACTCGAGGGCGCAGCTGGTGGCCAGCAGCAGCGGCAGCGCGACCCAGTAACCGAGCCGCCCCCGCCAGTGCCACCAGGCCACGGGTTGCAGCTCATCCCCGGACACCGACAGCTTCTGCTGACCGCGCAGCCACAGCGCCAGCGTCGAGAGCCAGCTGCGCAGGCCGGCCAGGACCAGCCACCAGGACGAAAAACCGAAGAGGAAATAGGCGACATCGGACAGCCATGCGCCCACCTGCCCGCCCCAGTTGGCGGGTTCGGACACCATGCCGCTGGTGCTCCAGGCCGGATCGGCCGGCGAATGGGTGATCAGCGCGACCAGCGCAAACAGCAGCGCCGCCGCGCCCAGCACCAGTCCGATTTCCTGACCGAAACGCGCCAAGCCGGAGGGGCCTTGCAGCGCGCGGTCGGCGTTCAAGGTATTGAGGGAATACGTCATTTCACTCGCATCAGTACGTGTGCGAGCTTACCCCATCGGGGGTCGGTCACCCCAGCGACAGCAGCCGGTCCTTGACGATGGTGCAGCCATCGGCCGTCACCTCGATGAAGCCCCGGTCTTCCAGGTCCTTCATGACGCGGCTGACCATCTCGCGCGACGCGCCGATCATCTTGGCCACGTCCTGGCGCGACACCCGCTCGCGGATCACCAGGTTGCCTCCAGCATCTTCATGCGCAAGCTCCAGCAGCACACGCGCCACCCGACCATACACATCCATCAGGGCCAGGGATTCGATCTTGCGATCGGCCTGGCGCAGACGCTGCACCAGCCCCTTCATGATGGCGTAGGCCATCGAGGTGTTTTCGGGCAAGCAGCGCGCGAACTCGACGCGGCCGAGGATCAGCACGTCGGTCTGGACCTCGGCGCGCACCGTGGCCGAGTGCGGCTGGTCGTCGATCAGGCTCATTTCGCCGATGTGGTCACCGGGGTTCATCGTGGCAAGGATCACCTCGCGGCCCCGGCTATCCTGGGTCACGACCCGCGCCCGGCCGGTCAGCAGGATGGCCAGGAAGTTGGACTTCTTGCCCTGCTCCACGATCACTTCGCCCCGCTTGTAGCGGCGCTTGACGACGGCATCGGCCACCGCCTCCGCCTGGGCCTGTGTCAGGGTCGAAAACAGCGGAACGCGCCGGATGAGATCGAAGTTGGACAGGATGGCCATGCGTTTATCCCTTGTTGTGATGCGCGAAATGCCCCAGCTCCTACAATGCCCGTTGCCGTCACCGGCCACCGGCATCGCCTCCCGGCAACCCAGACAGCCGCCGCGATCGCCGCATTCCGTATATGTATACCAATCGGCCGGGGCCCAGCCCCGGGGAAATCCTCATGAAGCATAGCAAAGTCCTCATCCTGGGGTCCGGCCCTGCGGGCTACACCGCCGCCATCTACGCCGCGCGCGCCAACCTGGAACCCCT
>JAEZLX010000244.1 GCA_023415035.1 Pseudomonadota bacterium
CTGCAGACCTTCCGTCCTGGCCATGCTGACTACACGTACTGGCAGAAGTACGGCATCCGCGACCCGCGCGGTGGCGGCCGTTCCTCGGCGCGGCTGACCGCGCCGACGGTGGCGGCTGGTGCCGTGGCCCGCAAGTGGCTGCGCGAGAAGTTCGGCATGGAGTTCCGCGGCTGCATGACGCAGATCGGCGAGATCGGGATCCCGTTCGAGGGCTGGGAGCATGTGCCCAACAACCCGTTCTTCGCGCCCGTGGCCGATGTGTCGGCGCTGGAGGCGTACATGAACGAGCTGCGCAAGAGCGGCGATTCGTGCGGTGCCCGCCTGCGGGTGACGGCCACCAATGTGCCCGTCGGGCTGGGTGAGCCGTTGTATGACAAGCTCGACGCCGACATCGCCTGGGCCATGATGGGGCTCAACGCCGTCAAGGGGGTGGAGATCGGCGCCGGTTTTGCCTGCGTGGCCGACAAGGGCAGCACGCACGGAGATTCGCTCACCCCGGGCGGTTTCGTCGGCAACAAGGCTGGCGGCGTGCTGGGCGGCATCAGCACCGGGCAGGACCTGGAGGTGAGCATCGCCATCAAGCCGACCAGTTCCATCCTCATCCCGCGCGAGAGCATCGATGTCAATGGGCAGCCTACCGATGTGATCACCAAGGGCCGTCACGACCCCTGTGTCGGCATCCGCGCCACGCCCATTGCCGAAGCGCTGCTGGCGCTGGTGGTGATGGACCACGTGCTGCGCCACCGCGCGCAGTGCGGCGACGTGCGGGTGGCCACACCGGACATCGCGGCGGCGAGACGGGGCTGACCTCAGGCCTGGGCTTCTTCGCCCAGGCGCCCGTCGCGGAAGTCGGCCAGCGCCTGGTAGATCTCTTCCTTGGTGTTCATCACGAAGGGGCCGTACTGGGCGATGGACTCGTTCAGCGGGCGGCCGGCGATGAGCAGGGCGCGGGCTTGGCCTTCAGTGCCGGCTTCGATCACCACGCCGTCTGCTGCGGGGTCGTTGGCCAGCAGGGCCATGCGCTGGCGGGGCACGGTGTGGCCGTCGATGCGGACGCTGCCGCGGTAGACATAGACAAAAGCGTTGTGGTCGGCCGGCAGGTCCTGAACAAAGCGGGCGCCGGCAGGCAGGTGCAGGTCCAGGTACAGCGGCTGGGTGTGCTCGCGCTGGACGGCACCCGTGACGCCATGGCTGGCGCCGGCGATCACGGTCACGGCAACGCCGGCTTCGGTGGTGAACTGCGGAAGGTCGGCGTTGCCGAAATCGCGGTACCAGGGCCGCATCATCTTGTCGCGGGCGGGCAGGTTCAGCCAGAGCTGGAAGCCTTCCATCACACCTTCTTCCTGTTGCGGAATCTCGGAGTGAATCACGCCGCGCCCGGCGGTCATCCACTGCACGCCACCGTTTTCCAGCAGGCCCTGGTGGCCGGCGCTGTCACGGTGCAGCATGCGGCCGGCGATCATGTAGGTGACGGTTTCGAAGCCGCGGTGCGGGTGATCGGGAAAGCCGGCGATGTAGTCGTCGGGGTTGTCGCTGCCGAAGGCGTCGAGCATCAGGAACGGGTCGAGCCGGCGCTGCAGATCCTGCGTGAGCACGCGTGTCAGGCGCACGCCGGCGCCGTCCGATGTTGCCTGGCCGGCGATGAGCCGCTCGACGCGACGCGGCCGTGTAACGGCAGGGGTGGCAAGGGCATTGGTGCTCACGTCAGTCTCCTGTGTGGTTGGGCAGATGGCGGCCGAAGCCGCCCGTTCCAGGTACTCAGTTCACCAGTTCGGCGATGTCGGCCTGGGCCTGCTCGAAGCCCTTGGCGGCGGCCTCGGGGCCCATGTTCAGACCCTCGGCGTAGATGAAGCGTACATCGGTCAGGCCGATGAAGCCAAGGATGGTCTTCAGGTAGGGCACCTGCGAGTCGTTGGGGGTGCCGCGGTACAGGCCGCCACGCGCCAGGGCCACGTAGACGGTCTTGCCCTTGAGCAGGCCTTCGGGGCCGTTCTCTGTGTAGCGGAAGGTCACGCCGGCGCGTGCGATCGCGTCCAGCCAGGCCTTGAGCTGCACCGGCACGCCGAAGTTATACATGGGCACGCCCAGCACGATGGTGTCGTGGGCCTGGACTTCGGCGATCAGGGTGTCGTACTCGGCAACCACGGCCGACTGCTCGGCAGTGCGCTGGTCGGCGGGGGTGAACAGGGCACCCAGCGCGGCTTCGTCCAGCACGGTGACCGGCGTGGCGCCCAGGTCGCGGACCGTGACGGCGGCTTCGGGGTGCTTGGCCAGCACGCTCGCGGTGACCTGGTTGGCAAGCTTGGTGGAGTTGCCGCTTTCGCGACGGGGGCTGGCGTTGATTTGGAGGATCTTCATGACTGGGATCTTGTTGAAACTGGGGTTAACCCGGAATATGACGGGGCTTGGTGTAATTTATCCGGCATCAATGTCTGGAAAAATCCCTGTGAACGGATAACATTTTTCCTGTGATGGAACAATTCGACGGTTTCAAGGGCATCGACCCGAACGAGCTGCTGATCTTTGCGCAGGTGGCAGAGCTGGGCAGCTTCAGCAGGGCGGCCGAGCGGCTGGGCATGCCCAAGTCTTCTGTGTCTCGCCGTGTGAGTGCGCTGGAGCAGCGCATGGGCGAGCGGTTGATGTTGCGCACCACGCGCAGGCAGACGCTGACCGAGTTCGGCGAGCAGCTGCTGGAGCATGCGCGGCAGCTCGTGCTGGACCTGGAGGCCGTGCAGGCCCTGCGTGAGCAGCGCCAGTCGGTGCCCAGCGGCGTGCTGCGCGTGTCGATGCCGGCGGACATCGCGCACCTGGTGGTGGCCGATGCCATGGCCGCGTTCCTGACGCTGCATCCGGCGATTTCGCTGGAGCTGGATCTGTCGCCGCGCCGCGTCGATCTGCTGGGGGAGGGTTTCGACCTGGCCGTCCGCATGGGGCCGTTGCCGGACGACGCGACGCTGGTGGCCACGCGTCTTGTGGACTTTACCCACGGGCTGTATGCGTCGCCAGACTATCTGGCCGAGCGGGGTGAGCCGCGGCATCCGGACGATCTGCTCGGGCACGCGGCGGCGCTGCTGCCCGGCGGCCGCGGCGACACGCGGGTGTGGCGCCTCTCGCGCGGGACAGAGCGCTGGGAAGGTCTGCCGCGCAGCCGGATCCGGGCCAACTCGCCCGAGATGCTGATCCGCATGGCGCAGGCCGGGGTGGGCATCACGGCGGTGCCGGACACGATGGCGGTGCAGGACGTGCGTCGGGGGACGCTGCGCCGTGTGCTGCCGGAATGGTCGTTGCCGGAAGTGACGGCATGGGCGGTGATGCCGGGGCGCAAGCTGATGCCGGCGAAGACGCGCGTGTTCCTGGAGATGCTGCAGGCGACCTTCTGCGCGTGCCGGGTCAAGGGTGTGGACGGCGTGCGCTGACGGATGAATGCGGTCGATTGTCAGTGGCCGCCGCTGTCCTGTCCCTTCGTGGTGGCCATTCCGGCAGCATGGCGGGCCGCCACCAGGCGCTTGCGCAGGGAGGCTTCGCTCAGGTCCAGTTCGGCCACCAGGGCACGCAGGGACGCGTCGTTGATGCGGTGGGCCTGGCGCTCGGCGAACAGCGCCTCGCGCTCGGCGCGCATGGCCCGCAGGCGCAATTCCAGTTCAGCCACGTAGCGCAGTCGACGCTGGTGCACGGCCTCGGGCGAATCGGCCTTGGATTCGGGGGTGATGGCGATGGACGGTTCCTCAAGCAGGTCCATGCGCTTGCGGTAGTCCTGCGTGACACGTCCCGCCACTTCCTGCCATTGGGCCTGCAGGTCGATGCCATCGTCGGCGAACAGGGGTTTTTCGTTGGCGATGGTCGTGATCGCCGCCTGGCAGGCGGCGATGCGGGCTTCGCGTTCTTCGCGCATCGAGGTGGGTTCGCCGGCCGCCGGCAGGCGACGCAGCACCATGGGCAGGCCGATGCTGCCGATGATCAGCGTGAAGAGGATGGTGCCCGTGGCCAGGAAGACCAGCTGGTGGCGCTCGGGGAACGCGCTGCCGTTGGGCATGAGCAGAGGGACGGACAGGGCGCCGGCGAGCGTGACGGCGCCGCGGATGCCGGCCAGCGTGGTGGCCAGCGTCAGCAGCGGCGAGGGATGCTCGACCAGCTTGCCGCGCTGGTGTGCTTGCCAGAGCGCGCCGCGCACACCCAGCAGCAGCCAGATCCAGCGCAGCAGCAGCAGGGCCAGCGTGATGGCCAGCGCCTGCATGGCAGGCTGCCACCAATGGTCGCCCGCGGCCTCCAGTGTCTTGCCGACGATGGAGGGCAGTTGCAGGCCCAGCAGCAGGAAGATGGCACCGTTGAAGGCTGATTCGACCATGGTCCAGGTGCCTTCGGTCTGCATGCGCTCGGCGATGAAATCGCTGCGCCGCAGATCCGCGAAGTTGGTGGTGATGCCCGCCGCCACCGCGGCGAGGATGCCCGAGACGCCGATGTGTTCGCCCAGCAAGTAGGCGGCGAAGGGCAGCAGCACAAGCAGCAGCACCATTTGCGTGGCTGCCACGTCGCCCAGACGCCGCGTGACGGTCTCGCGCATGGAGGCAAAGCCCCAGCCGAGCAGGGCACCCGTGCCCAGACCGCCGAGCGCGATCCACAGGAACTCCTTGGCCGCTTCGGTCCACGAGAACAGGCCGGTGAGCGTGGCAGCGATCGCGAACTTGAGCGCCACCAGGCCGGAGGCGTCGTTGAGCAGCGACTCGCCTTCGAGCACGTGCATGGTCTGCGCCGGCATGCCGAGGTTGCGCGTGATGGCGGACACCGCCACCGCGTCAGTGGGGGACACCACCGCCGCCAGCGCGAATGCCACGGTCAGTGGCATGGACGGGATCATCCAGTGGATCAGGTAGCCCAGACCGATCACCGTGAACAGCACCAGGCCCAGTGCCAGCCGGAGGATGGGGCGGTAGAGCGCGAAGAACTCGCGCTTGGGGATGCGCCAGCCGTCGGCAAACAACAACGGCGGAATGAACAGGGCCAGGAACAGCTCGGGGTCGAATGCGATGTGCAGGCCTCTCTGAGGCCAGGACAGGGCGGCACCAAGCGCGATCTGGATCAGGGGCAGGGGGATGGCGCGCAGGTAGCGCGCCACGATGCCGGTCACCGCGCCGAGCAGCAGCACCAGCAGGACAGTTTCAACGGTATGCATGGAAGGCTGTGGATCCGCCGCAACGGGTGCGACATGATGTTCGACGCCTATTGTCCCACCAGTGGCGGGCCGGACCTGGGAGCCGGACAGGCGAATGTGGCGAAACTGTCGTTCAGGCCTTGCGCAGGCGCACGCCCAGGATGCCGCACAGGGTGATGAGGCCGATGCCTGTCAGCGTCCAGGCGTCGGGCGTGTGACCGAACACGAGCCAGCCGCCCAAGGTGGCAAAGGCGATCTGCGAATACATGTAGGGCGTCAGGCGCGAGGCGGGCGTGTGGTGGAAGGCGCGGATCAGAAGATAGTGGCCGACCGATGCGAACAGGCCCATCAGCACGAGAAGGGCCCACAGGACGGGTGTATCCATCGACTTCCATACCCAGGGCATGGCGACGGAGGTCAGCACCAGACCGACCAGCCCGGTGTAGAAGTGGGTGGTGCCGGCATCCTCGCTCCTGACCATGTGGCTGGTGACGATCTGGTACACCGCATTGATCACCACCAGCCCCAGAGGCAGGAGCAGCCAGACGCTGAAGTCGTCCCCCTTGGGGCGGACCACGATCAGGGCGCCCGCGAAGCCGCCGGCCACCAGCAGCCAGTTCAGGACATTGACACGTTCGTGCAGCAGCAGGGAGGCCAGCAGCGTCACCATCAGCGGGATCAGCATCATGATGGCGGTGAACTCGCCCACCGGCACGTGCTGCAGGGCAATGTAGGCGCCCGAGGCGCAGCAGACCATGATCAGGCCCCGCAGGAACTGCCAGCCGGGGCGGCGGGCCACCAGCATCGCGCGCCCGCGCTGGGGCCAGAGCATGCCCAGCATCATCAGCGTCTGGACGAGAAAGCGTACCCAGATCGCCATCAGCACCGGTGCCGCCTTGCCGACGTACTGAGAGGTGGTGTCCAGCGAGGCGAAGCACAGCGTGGCCAGCATGGCAAACACGATGCCACGGCCCGCGTGGTGGGCGGGAGAGGATGTCATGAATAATTGGAAGGCGGCCTGGGACTTACTGCTGGGCCAGCTTGCGCGCCAGTCCGTCCATGGCCACGAGGTAGCCGTCCACGCCGAAGCCGACGATGATGCCCGCTGCCACCGGCGATACCCACGAATGGTGGCGGAAGGCTTCGCGCGCGTGCACGTTGGAGATGTGGCATTCGATCACGGGCAGCGGCTCCACACCCTTGATGGCATCGTGCAGGGCGATGGATGTGTGGGTCAGCGCCCCGGGGTTGAACACCACGCCCACTGTCTTGCCTTCGCGGCGCAGACGGCCGTACTCGTGGATCTTGTCGATCAGCGCGCCTTCCCAGTTGCTCTGGAAGCACTCGACCTCGAAGCCCAGTTGCCGGCCGTGCTGGCGGCAACGCTCTTCCACGTCGGCGAGGGTGGCGCTGCCGTACTGTTCGGGTTCGCGGGTGCCCAGGAGATTGAGGTTGGGGCCATTGAGGACGAGGATCTTGCGGGTCATGGTCGGGTTGTTGCGTGGCTGCGTGTGGGTCGCTTGCAACGATTATGGCGTGCAGGCCTTTGTTTCGTCTGGCCTGAACTATGGCTTGCGCGGCCAGACAGCGCAAGGCGGCGTCTGCGGGACGGCTGCGCTGGAACCAAGGCGGTGCATCTTTGCACCAGATTGGTGTTGCGCCGAGAAGGCCTAGCCACGTGCCGCTCGCAGCAGCAGTTCGCGCATCAGGCGGATGGGGGCTTCACGCCCGCGTCCGCGCCGCGAAACGAGCAGGAATGGAGACTGGTAGCCGAAGGCGGCCGGCAGCAGCACCCGCAGCCGTCCCTGGTCGACCCACGGTTGGGCGTAATGTTCGGGCAGGTATCCCACGTAGGCACCCGACAGGATCAGGATGAGCTGGGCTTCCATGGAATCGACGGTGGCGACGCTGTGCTTGAAGCCGTGGCGGCCGAGTTCGGACTGGCTCCAGTAGCTGCGGCGCACGATGCTCAATTCGGATACGAGCGATTCGGAGACGTCGCTTTCCATGTAGAGCGGGTGGCGGTCGCTGCAGTAGAGCCACTGCTGCTCGCGGTGCAGGGGCTGGAACACCAGGCCCGCGGGACGGGTGGGGAAAAAGCCCACTGCCAGGTCCAGATCGTTGTTCTGCACGCCTTCGAGCAGTTCGTAGGGGCTGCGCACCAGCAGGCTCAGATGCACGGCGGGGTAGCGCTGTGTGAACAGGCCGATGGATTCGGACAGCGGCAGGGATGGATCGGTGACGGTGGCATCGAGCACGCCCAGCTTCAGGTTGCCGGTGACATCGCCCTTGAGCGAGGCGGCGAAGTGGTTGAAGCCGTCGAATTCGACCAGCAGACGCTGGGTTTCGGACAGCATGAGCTCGCCCTTTTCGGTGAGCGAGAAGCCGCTGCGGCCGCGCTCGCACAGCTTGAAGCCCAGCTGCGTTTCGAGCTGGCTCATGTAGGTGCTGATGGCCGAGGTGCTCAGGTTGAGCTCTTCCTGGGCCTTCGCAAAGCCCTGGTGGCGGGCGACGCAGGCAAAGATGCGAAGGAGTTTGAGATCGGGTTGAGGCACTGAATTGGGGCGTGTTAGTTCAGGATTTCCTGAAGTGAGTTTTTTGTTTCCAGCATTTATCGTGCCGGAGCAGGCTTGAAAAATGGAACCCATGCGATGCGGAAACGGCATCGGAATCACGAGAGAGCCACACCCATGACACATCCCCTGAACCAGCCCCAAGGTGGCAACGAAATGCCCCGTTTCGCCGGCCGCGGCACCATGATGCGCCTGCCTTCGGCGGAGACGCCCGACGGCCTGGATGCCGCCTTCATCGGCATTCCGCTGGACATCGGCACCTCGCAGCGTGCCGGTACCCGCTACGGCCCGCGCAGCATTCGCAACGAGTCGGTGATGATCCGGCCCTACAACATGGCCACGGGTGCTGCGCCGTTCGACTCGCTGCAGGTGGCGGACCTGGGTGATGTGCCCATCAACACCTACAACCTTATCGAGTCGGTGCGCATCATCGAGGCGCATTACGACACGCTGCTGCCGCACAACGTGGTGCCGCTGACGCTGGGTGGTGACCACACCATCACGCTGCCGGTGCTGCGCTCGCTGGTGAAGAAGCACGGCCCGGTCGGCCTGATCCACGTCGATGCGCACACGGACACCAACGACGAGATGTTCGGCGAGAAGATTGCCCACGGCACCACCTTCCGCCGCGCGGTGGAGGAGGGCCTGCTGGACTGCAAGCGCGTGGTGCAGATCGGCCAGCGCGCGCAGGGCTACACCAGTGGCGACTTCCAGTGGGGGGTGGACCAGGGCTTCCGCCTGTTCCAGGCGGAGCAGTGCTGGCACAAGTCGCTCGCTCCGCTCATGGAAGAGGTGCGCCAGATCATGGGCGACGGTCCCGTTTATCTGAGTTTCGACATCGATGGCATTGATCCTGCTTGGGCTCCCGGTACGGGCACGCCTGAAGTCGGTGGGCTGACCAGCATCCAGGGCATGGAAATCGTGCGCGGGTGCCGGGGGCTCAACCTCATCGGCTGCGATCTGGTGGAAGTTTCTCCGCCGTACGACCTGAGCGGCAACACCGCGCAACTGGCAGCGAACCTGCTGTACGAGATGCTGTGCGTGTTGCCCGGGGTGACTTATCGCTGATTCCCTGACCACTGACCACTGATCACTGATCGGCACTGCAGATCCAGTGCCTGCGGCGGCTGTTGCCTGGCGCAGGCACTGAGGGGAAGTGTTGCCCTCAGGTTTCTGACAACCGAACGCTCTGGCGTTGAACATCATGAGTTTTGACCGGACTTTCTTCCAGCCGCAGGATGCTGCGGAGATCCCGCGCTACGCGGGGCTGCCCACGTTCATGCGACTGCCCATGCTGGACATCTCGCAGGTGGACGAGGTGGACATCGCCCTGGTGGGCATTCCGTGGGACGGGGGAACGACGAACCGCGCTGGCGCGCGCCACGGCCCGCGCGAGGTGCGCAACCAGTCGGCTCTGATGCGCCGCGTGCACCATGTCAGCCTGATCGCTCCATACGATCTGGCCCGCGTGGCTGACCTCGGTGACGTGGCCCTGGCGCCCACGGGCATCGAGCAGGGCCTGGCCGCGATCGAGGCCTATCTGGGCCAGGTGCGCAGCGCCGGCGTGCGGCCCTTGTCGGTGGGGGGAGACCACCTCGTCACGCTCCCGGTGTTCCGCGGCATCGTGCGTGATGGCCCGGTCGGCATGGTGCACTTCGATGCGCATTCCGATACCAACGACACCTACTTCGGTGGCCAGAAGTACACCCACGGCACGCCGTTCCGGCGTGCGGTGGAGGAGGGACTGCTCGATCCGAAGCGCACGGTGCAGATCGGCATCCGCGGTTCGATCTACGACGCCGCCGACGAGGACTTCGCCAAGGCGGTCGGCATCCGCGTGATCCACATGGAGGAGTTCGCCAGCCGCACCATGGACGACGTGCTGGCCGAGGTGCGCCAGATCGTGGGTGACGGCCAGACCTATGTCAGCTTCGACGTCGACTGTCTCGATCCGGCGCAGGCGCCGGGCACCGGCACGCCAGAGATCGGCGGCATGAGCACGCGCGAGGCGCAGTACATGCTGCGCGGCCTGCAGGGCCTGAACCTGATCGGGGCCGATGTGGTCGAGGTCAGTCCGCCGTTTGATGTGGGGGGCGTGACCGCCCTGGTTGGCGCCACGGTGGCGTTCGAGCTGCTGTGCCTGCTGGCGGATGCGCACGCCTCGCGCGGGCGCCTGCCGCTGTCCGTTGCGGAGGGCGTGGCATGAAGCTGGAGCTGTTCCGTTCCCTCTGGGGCTGGCAGGGCGACTGGGGCCAGTGTGCCGCGCAGCTGCGCCAGATTGGCTGCGTGGGCGTGGAGACCCGCCTGCCCAGCGATCCGTTCGCACAACGCGCGCTGCGCCAGAACCTGCGGCAGGAAGGTCTGGAGTACATCGCCGTGGTGTTCACCGGTGGCGACGTGATTCCGCGCCAGGACTGGACGCTGCAACAGCACTGGGACCGTCTGGAGGGCGCGCTGGAAGCGGCCCGCGAGATGGGGGCGCGTTTCGTCAATGTCCTGCCCGGCAACGACCGCTGGTCGCTGGCCAGGCAGGTCGAATTCTTCGGCCGGGCGCAGGAGCTGTCGGAAAAGGCCGGCATCCTGTGCAGCTTCGAAACGCATCGCGCCAGTTCCCTGTACAGCCCCTGGCTGACGCTGGAGCTGATCGAGCAGCTGCCGCAGCTGCGCTTCACGGCCGACATCAGCCACTGGGTGGTGGTGTGCGAGCGCCTGCTCAACGACCCTGCTGACGACCTCACGCCCTTCATCGAGCGCGTGCACCACGTGCAGGCCCGTGTGGGCTACGACCAGGGGCCGCAGGTGCCGCACCCCGCAGCGCCCGAGTACCAGCCCCAGGTGGCCTTCCACCAGGACGTGTGGGAACGCGTGTGGTCCTCGCAGAAGGCCCGCGGCTACGCGGTGACCACGCTCACGCCCGAGTTCGGTCCCGATGGCTACACGCACCTGCTGCCGTTCACTCAGGCACCCATCGCCGACGTGTGGGCGCTCAACCAGTGGATGACCCGTGTCGAGGCCGCGCATTTCGCGCGCTGGCAGACCGCCCACGCCGACGCTTCCGTTTCCTGATCTCACGATTTCGAACCACCATGTCCGAGACCACCGCCAATTTCGAATCACTGCCCATCATCGATATCCGGGACCTGTTCAGCGAGTCGCTGGCCGACCGCCAGGCCGTGGCTGCCCAGCTCGGCGACGCCGCGCGCAACGTGGGCTTCTTCTACATCAAGGGCCACGGCATCCCGAAGGAGAAGATCGCCGGCCTGCGTCGCGCCGCGCAGCAGTTCTTCGCGCAGGACTTCGATGCCAAGATGAACCACTTCATCGGCAAGGGCCGTGGGCACAAGGGTTTCGTGCCCGAAGGCGAGGAAATCTACGGCAGTGCCAAGCCTGATCACAAGGAAGCCTTCGACATCGGAATCGAGGCATCCGACGATCACCCCTTTGTGCAGGCCGGCCAGCCGTTGATCGGCGGCAACAAGTGGCCCGGACTGCCGGGCTTCCGCGAATCGGTGCTGGACTACTACGACAGCGTCTTCGAGCTGGGTCGCAAGCTGATGGGCGGTTTCGCCCTGGCCCTGGGTCAGCCGGAGGATGCGTTTGATGCCTATGTGACCTGCCCGCCATCCAAGCTGCGCCTGATCCACTACCCGGTGGACCCGTCGGCGGAAGACACCCCCGGCATTGGCGCGCACACCGACTACGAGTGCTTCACGATCCTGCTGGCCGACCAGGATGGCCTGGAGGTGCTCAACGACCAGGGCCGCTGGGTCGATGCGCCGCCGCTGGTCGTCGATGGCGAGGAGCTGTACGTGATCAACGTCGGCGACATGCTCGAGGTGATGTCGGCCGGCGCTTTCGTCGCGACCACGCACCGCGTGCGCAAGGTCAAGCACGAGCGCTATTCGTTTCCGCTGTTCTTTGCCTGTGACTACGCCACGCGCATCGAGCCGTTGCCCGCCTTCGATCCGGACGGCAGCAAGGCAGCGCAGTATTCGAACATCACCATCGGTGAACACATGTGGAGCATGGCGCTGCAGACCTATCGCTACCTGCAGGAAAAGGTTGCACGGGGCGAGCTGCAGCTGCCCGAGCACGCCCGCAGCACCACCAGCTTCGGCAAGTTCAAGACGCTCGAAAAACAGGAGCAGGCCACGGCCTGACCACGCGCGGGCACATCAGGCCCCTTTCTTGCATTGCCTTCCCCATCGATTTTTTCTTCACTCAGGAGTCTTGCCATGTCCCTGCTGACCGCAACTTTCACCCGTACCGCCCTGGCCACCCTTGTGGGTTTCGGCTGCCTTGCTGCCGCCCAGGCACAGACCATGGCCCCTGGCGTGCTCAAGGTGGGCCTGGAGCCGACCTACCCGCCGTTCGAGTCCTATGACGGCGACAAGATCGTCGGCTTCGACCCCGACATGACCGCACTGCTGGCGCGCGAGATGAAGCTCAAGCCCGTGCTGACCGACACCAAGTTCATCAACCTGGTTCCGGGCCTGGCGGCCAACCAGCATGACGCCGTCATCTCGGGCCTGTACATCACGCCCGAACGCATGATCCAGGCCGATGCCATTCCCTACGCCAGCACGGGCGCGCTGATCATGGTGGCCAAGGGCAGCAAGAACGAGCCCAGGACCGAGAAGGACCTGTGCGGCCTGAAGGTCGGCCTGCAGAACGGCACCTCCTGGGTCAAGCAACTCGAGACCCTGTCCAACGAGTACTGCAAGGCCAATGGCAAGGGTGCCATCACGGTGATGGAGTTCCCGACCTCGCCCGAGGCTTCGCAGGCGCTGATGTCGCGCAACATCGACGCGCAGGTGGAGATCGCCGGTGCCGCCAAGAAGATCGTCGAGCGCACCAAGGGCCGCGTGGTGGTCAGCTCGCCCGACATCGTCTATCCCCAGACCCTGGGCATCTACTTCAAGAAGGGCAATACCGCGCTGAAGAAGGCGTTCGAGGACGCGCTGGATGCCATCCGCAAGACCGGGGAATACGACACCCTGATCAAGAAGTACGAACTGGTGCCGGTGGCCGCCAAGTAATCACTGCCATCTTTTCCTGCGACCGCGACGACTGACGAGAGCCAAACCCGATGGAACTGGACTGGACCTATTTCTTTTCGCTCTTTTCCATGAAGGCGTTTTACAGCGCCTCCCTGACGGTGATCGCCCTGGGCACGTCGGCGTGGTTGCTGGGCCTGGTGCTGGGCTTCTGCCTGGCCCAGGCGGAGGGCTCGCGTCTGCCCTGGCTGCGCTGGCCCACCAAGGCCTACATCTGGTTCTTCCGCAGCGTGCCGCTGCTGGTGCTGCTGGTTTTCGTCTACAACCTGCCGCAGATTGTGCCGGCGACGGGCGTCATCGTGGGCGAACCTTTCATGGCCGGTCTGGTGGCGCTGGTGATGACCGAGGCCGCCTACATGGCCGAGATCCATCGCGGCGGCCTGCTGTCGGTGGCCAAGGGCCAGCGCGAGGCCGGCCATGCCCTGGGTCTGGGCTGGCTGCACACGCAGGTCCGTGTCGTGCTGCCGCAGGCCTTCCGCATCGCGCTGCCTTCCCTCATCAACGAATTCATCACCATCGTCAAGCTGACCTCGCTGGTGTCGGTGGTGTCGCTGCCGGAGCTGCTGCTGACCGGACAGCGTCTGTACACGCAGAACTTCCTGATTCTTGAAACCCTGCTGGCCGTGGCCGTTTACTACGTGGCCATCGTCACGATCTTCGGTGCGGTGCTGGGGGCGATCGAGCGCCGTCTGGACCTCAGCCGTCGCAAGCCGGGCACGCTCGATGAGGCCGCGCTGGCCGAACTGCGCCAGGGCTTGTGGCTGGCGCCCGCGCCGACGCCGGTGGTCAAGGGCGCCGGTGTGCCGCCCGCACTGCAACTGACCGACATCCACAAGTCCTACGGCTCGCACGCCGTGCTGAAAGGCGTGGACCTGACCGTGCAAAGCGGCGACGTGATCAGCATCATCGGCCCCTCGGGCTCGGGCAAGACCTCGCTCATCCGCACCATCAATGCGCTCGAACCGATCGACAAGGGTGAGATCGTTCTCTATGGCGAAAGCTATCTGTACGGTGGTGCGCCCAATGACGCGCGCCGCGTGCGAGAAGGCATCCGTCGCATCGGGATGGTGTTCCAGGGCTTCAACCTGTTCCCGCACCTGACGGTGCTGCAGAACATCGTGCTTGCCCCCGGCCTGCACGGGCAAGGCGCCGAGGCCGAGCGCCGCGCCACCGCGCTCGGATTGCTCGACAAGGTTGGCCTGCTGGCGCATGCCCACAAGTATCCGCACCAGCTCTCGGGCGGGCAGCAGCAGCGCGTGGCAATTGCACGGGCGCTGGCCCTGCGCCCGGACGTGATGCTGTTCGACGAACCGACCTCGGCGCTCGACCCGGAGCTGGTTGGCGACGTGCTCAAGGTGATCCAGGACCTGGCAGCCGAAGGCATGACCATGCTCATCGTGACGCACGAAATGGAGTTCGCCCTGCAGATCTCCGACCGCATCGTGTTCATGGAGCACGGCCTGCTGCAGCTGGACATCGCGCCCAAGGCGCTGCTCCAGGCCGATGCCCAGGCCGGCGAGGCCGTGCAACGCGTGCGGCGTTTCATGGGACTGGAGTCCTCCACTGCCGATGCACAGGTGACAGCATGATCCACGCCAAGCCCTTCGACTTTCCCTACGATGGTCGCCTTGATCCCGGCGCCACGGCGCTGGTGATCATCGACATGCAGCGCGACTTCCTGTCGCTGGACGGGTACTTCGCGCGCCAGGGGTACGACCCGACGGCGATGCGCGGGATCATTCCCGTCGTCAGCCGATTGATCGAAGCATGTCGCGAGGCGGGCGTGCGCATCATCCACACCCGGCAGGGCTACCGTGCCGACCAGGCAGACATGACGCCCTATGAACGCTGGCGCCGCGCGCAGCGCGGCCTCAAAGGCGTGCTGCTGAGATCGGGCCCGGGCTTCGAGATCATCCCCGAGCTGGACGTGCGCGCCGAGGACATCGTCGTCGACAAGACGGCCAACAGTGCGTTCACCTACACCGATTTCGAACACATCCTGCGCGCGCAGGGCATCACGCACCTGATGTTCGCGGGCTGCACCACGGATGTCTGCGTGCACACCACGCTGCGAGAGGCCTGTGACCGCAACTTCCAGTGCCTGACCATCGCCGATGCCTGCGCCAGCGGCGATGCCTATGCGCATGAGGCCGCGCTGCACATGGTGACGGTGGAGTTCGGCATCTGGGGTGCGCTGGCCGATTCGTCTGCCGTGATCGAAGGACTGCGACGCCTGCCGCGCGTGGCCATCTGAGATTTCCGAATTCCCCTGTCTTCACCGACACGATGCCGCACATGAAAACCATAGCCCATGCCGACGAGGCCACCCTGCGCCGGGACCTCGCGGCAGCCTACAGACTGGCCTACCGCTTCGGCTGGGCCGATACCCTTTACACGCATTTTTCGGTGCGACTGCCTGCCGGTGTGGACGGAAAGGAGCGTTTCCTGCTCAATCCGTTCGGCCTGATGTTCAACGAAATCCGCGCCAGCGACCTGATCGTGGTTGATGTGGACGGCCAGATCGTTTCGGGCAACGCACCGATGAATCCGGCCGGCTTCACCATCCACAGCGCGGTGCATACCGCGCGTGATGACGCTCACTGCGTGATCCACACCCACACCGTGCCCGGCATGGCCGTGGCGGCCTGCGAACAGGGCCTGCTGCAACTCAACCAGATCTCCGCCGAGTTTTACCAATCCGTGGGCTACCACGCCTACGAAGGGGTGGCCTTCAACCTTGATGAGCGCTCGCGCATCCAGGCCGCGCTCGGCAACCACATGGCGCTCATCCTGCGACACCACGGCCTGCTGAGCGTGGGCGCCACGGTGGCCGATGCCTTCTGCATCATGTACTACCTCAACAAGGCCTGCGAGATCCAGCTGGCGGCTTCCCAGCTGGCGGCCATCGCCGGGCCGGTCACGCGCATCCCGCCCGCGGTCAGCGCCTATGTGCGGCAGCAATTCCGCGGCGTAGAGCATGAACGGCAGGTCGTATGGGCGGCCTGGTTGCGCGAACTCGACCGCACGGAACCGGACTACAAGCTGTGAGTGCCAGGATGACCTCGTCTCCGGTGCTGCTGCTCAGCAGCGAGTCTGACGACCTCTCGTACCTGCAACCGGCGTTCGAGGCTGCCGTTGCGCGGCTGTGTCCCGGTCTGCGCATCGTGCTGTCCCCACCGGCTGGCGGGATGGCGGGCGTCGATCCGGCCGACGTGGTGGCCATGGCGGCCTGGTTCGCGCCGGTGGGGCTTCCTGCACGGCTGCCACGGCTGCGTCTCATGGCTTCCATCGGCGCGGGTGTGGAGCATGTGTTGCGCGATGCTTCACTGCCGGCCGGGTTGCCGGTCACGCGCATTGTCGATGCGGAACAGGCGCGGGGCATGGCGGAGTATGTGCTGTGGGCCGCTCTGCATTTCCATCGTGGGCTGGACCAGGCGCTGCACCAGCAGGCCAGCGGCATCTGGCGCATGCCGCCGCAGCGCCCCGCGGCACAGACGCGCGTGGGTGTGATGGGGCTCGGTGCCATGGGCGCCGAAGTGGCCCGGGTACTGGCCGCGCACGGCTTCGCCGTCAGCGGCTGGTCACGCAGTCCGCGTTTGCTGCCTGGTGTGGCTTGCTTTCACGGCGCCGGGCAGATGTCCGCTTTCCTGTCGGATCTGGACATTGTGGTCTGCTTGCTGCCGCTCACGGAGGAAACCAGGGGCCTGTGCAACGCGGCCTGGTTCGCGCAGCTCAAACCGGGTGCGGCCTTCGTCAATGCGGGCCGGGGTGAGCATGTGGTGCTGCCGGACCTGCTGGATGCACTGGAGCGCGGGCAGGTGCGTGGCGCCGTGCTCGACGTGTTCGAGCATGAGCCCTTGCCGGCGGATCATCCCCTGTGGCACACACCGCGCCTTCTGGTGACACCGCACATGGCCTCGTCGGCCTCGCCCGATACTATCGCGCAACAGATCGTGGCAGATACCGCGCGTGTGCTGGCGGGAGAGGCACCGCTCAACGCCATCGACCGGCAGCGCGGTTACTGAGACCGTTTTTTTGCGCTCGCCGCATGCCGGGTTGCGGCGTGCCGGGGCTTCCGCCTCAGGTGACCACCTGCGAGGCACCCCCCTCGGGGCGGGACGGCCGCGCCGTGAACGAGCTGCCTGCGGCCGCCGTCATGATGCTGATGATGGCCAGCCACTGGCGCGAATCGAGCTGCTCATGCAGCATCAGCAGACCCAGCAGAGCGGCCACCGCCGGCTCCATGCTGGTCATGATGCCGAAGGCCGACGATGGCAGGCGCTTGAGGGCAACCATCTCCAGCGAAATGGGAATGGAGTTGGAAATCGCGGCCACCACCAGACCCCATATCAACACCTGGGGCGACAGCAGGCTGGCACCGGCGTGTGCCACGCCGAAGGGAATCACGCTCAGGGCCGCCACGCTCAGGCCAAGTGATACCGAATGCCCGGCGTGCAGGTGTGACAGACGCTTGCCGAACACGATGTAGCTGCCCCAGCACGCGGCGGCGGCCAGCGCGTAACCCACGCCCACCGGATCGAGCCCGGCCACATCCACACCTTGTCCGAGAGGCAGCAGCAGGGCCAGACCGATGATGGCCAGTGCGAGCCACACCAGGTCCACGGCGCGCCGCGAGCCGGCCATGGCCACGGCCAGCGGTCCCGAGAATTCGATCGCCACCGCCACGCCGAACGGAATCGTCTGCAGCGACTGGTAGAACAGCAGGTTCATGAAGCCCAGTGCCACGCCGTAACGCAGGACCGCCCAGCCGTCGCCCTTGCGCAGGGTGCGAAGCCATGGCCGCCACATCAGCACCACCAGCAGCGCCGAAAACCCCACGCGCAGCGCCGTGGTGCCCAGGGCGCCGACCTGCGGGAACAGGTGCTGTTTGGCCAGCGAGGTGCCGATGCCCAACGAGGTCACCGAGCCGAGCACGGCCAGAAAAGGGAGGGCACGCGCCCACCGCGAATGGCTCATGGTGGTGCCTCAGAGAAGGGGGATGGTCAGCTGGTCGATGACGGCGCGCGTGTCCGGGCGCACACCACGCCACCAATCGAAGGCCTCGGCGGCCTGCTCCACGAGCATGCCGACGCCGTCGGCCAGCTGCGCGACGCCAGCCGACTTCGCCTGGGCGAGAAAGGGCGTCAGGCCCTTGCCGTAGACCATGTCGTATGCGAGCGCACCAGGGGCGAACACGCCATCAGGCAACGGCAGCGCCTCGTTCGACAGCCCGGTGGACGTGGCATTGATCACCACATCGAACTGCTCGCCCGCGAGGTCGGCATAGCCGCCTGCCTGCAGGGTGGCATGGCCTGCGAACTCTCGCTGCAGCCCCACGGCCTTGTCGGCGCTGCGGTTGGCCACGACGAGGCAGGCCGGTTGCTGACTGGCGATGGGCAGCAGCGCGCCACGCGTCGCGCCCCCCGCGCCGCAGATGAGCACGCGGCGCCCGCGCAGCGCCACGCCAAGGTTGCGCTGTATGTCATTGACCAGACCGACGCCGTCGAAGTTCTGGGCCCAGATGCGCGAACCTTCGAACTTCAGCGCATTCGCCGCACCGGCGAGCCTGGCGGATTCCATCGGGTCGGTGGCCAGTTCGAAGGCCTGGACCTTGAAAGGCAGCGTGACGTTGAGACCCTTGCCTCCGGCGGTGACGAAAGAGCGCACCGCATCGGCAAAACCGGTCGGCGGCGCCTCCAGCGCCGTGTAGGCCATGTCCTGTCCGCACGCCTGGGCGAACGCGTTGTGGATCAGGGGAGATTTGCTGTGGCTGATGGGGTGGCCGATAACGGCGTACAGGTCGGTCATGATGGCTCTGTGCGTGAGTGCCGATTGTCGCCGAAGCCCGTACGCTTTGCAGGCGCGGGCATTCATGCGGATCGCCGATGGCGGCTAACATCGCGCCATGAACACGACCCCTACGACCCCGCTGCGCATCGACTTCGTCTCGGACGTTTCCTGCCCCTGGTGTGCCATCGGACTGGCCTCGCTGGAAACGGCCCTGGCCAGCCTGCGCCAGGACGGCATCGATGCCGAACTGCACTTCCAGCCCTTCGAACTCAATCCCGACATGGGGCCCGAGGGCGAGGATGTGGAGGAGCATCTGACCCGCAAGTACGGCAGCGGCCCCGAGCAGCAGGCGCAGGTGCGTGAGACCATACGCCAGCGCGGTGCAGCCGTCGGCTTCACCTTCCATCCGGGCGGACGGGGCCGCATCTGGAACACGTTCGATGCCCACCGCCTGCTGCACTGGGCGGAGGTCGAGGGCGCACCGGGGCAACAGCTCGCGCTCAAGAAGGCCCTGATGGAAGCGCACCACGGCCGCGCGGAAAGCCCGGCCGATCCGTCCGTGCTGCTGGCCTGTGTGCAACAGGCGGGGCTGGATGTCGGTCGTGCCAGCGAGGTGCTTGCCAACACCAACGAATTTGCCGACGCGGTGCGCGAACAGGAGCGGTTTTTCCTCGGCAACGGCATCCACTCGGTGCCTGCCGTGATCATCAACCAGCGCCACCTGATCTCCGGCGGACAGCCGCCCGAGGTGTTCGAGCGTGCGCTGCGGCAGATCGCGAGCGGTCAGCCCTGAGGGGAATCAGCCCGCCGCGGCCAGCGCGCGCGCGATGCGGTTGCGCTTGACCGTCGGTTTGGGCACCGGGCAGGGCAGGTGTTCGAACCAGCGGCGCACGTCGTCCTCCACGCACAGGCCGTGCATGTAGTTGTAGAGCGCCTTGCGCAGCCCCTGGCCGAGCAGGTCGTGGTCCACGCCGGCCGGCATGGGGGTGCGATCGATGAAGCCGATGTCGTTTTTCGCAAAGGAAACCGGCGGCAGCGGGATCAGCTCGACACCGTACTCGGCCGGGTTCTGGCCCACCGGAGAGTGCACTGTGCAGGCGAAGCGGTGGAAGAAGCCGCTCTGGATGCAGCCGTTCTCGAACAGCTGGCGCACGTACTCCAGCGCGTCCACGGTGTC
>JAEZLX010000096.1 GCA_023415035.1 Pseudomonadota bacterium
GGGCCCCCCTGGGGGGGGGTTTGGGGGGCGCCCCCGGGGCGCGGGCCGCCGGTGAGGGCGGCCACAACGGCACGTGCCATGCCCTTGGGGTCCACGCCACTGTGTTCGCGAAAGCGCGCGTCTTCCACCGCCAGTACCGCGTCCTGCAGCAGCTTGGGGATCTTGTTCAGGGGGACGTATTCGCGCCGCTCGGTGCCGAACTGGGCGATGTCCATCCCATCGGCCGTGAGCACCTTCAGCGGCAGCTTGGGCTGGTAGTGGACGATGCGGTCGATCGGCGGAAGGTCGAACGTGCCGGCCACCGTGGGCGAGACGGCGACGGATGAGACGATGATCAGGCCCAGCACGACGCCGGTTGCCCGCTTGCTTGGCAAGACCATGGCTGAGATTGTTGCCGGCTTGTATGAAGCCGATGGGCCTTCCGTGTAACGGGATGTCTGCGCGCGCACCGGAAGCCCGTCCATGGGCGGCCGCAGAAGTGCCTCATTTTACGGCATTTCACTGGATGGGATGTGCGGGCGTCAGAAGACACCCGGCATCCGGGCCATGGTCAGTGGGGAGAAGGTCGCATGGGCGGCGTGTCCGGAGGCGCCGCCCGTGTCGGCGCTGCGGTGTCAGCGCTTGCCGTCGATCAGGATGAAGGCAATGCGTGCCATCTGGCCCGATCGGTTGGCCCAGGCGTGGTTGGTGCCGCGCTGGATCAGGACATCGCCTGCGCGCAGCACGGTTTCTCCCTCGTCCATGATGGCTACCAGTTCGCCCTGCAGCATGATCGCGTAGTCGACTGTCTCGGTGGTGTGCATGCCCGGATGGCGCGTGCTGCCCTTCTGGTGCTGCGCGTCCTTGAACATGGTGGCGAACACGGCCTCCTGCTGGCGGCGCATCTCCTCGGGGTCGGCGGGCTGCGGCGGAAAGTCGATGATGCGCAGCACGGTGCCGCCGGCCGGGGGCAGCACCCCCTGGTGTTCGGTGATGTCGTCGGGAGCACCGATCGGTGCCGGTGAGCCGACGGTGCGCCACAGATTGGTGTTGCGGTAGCCGGGGCGCGCTTCATTGGTGATCTGCGCGGGAGAAGGACCGTCTTCCGCGATGTAGGACATGCCTTGCTCGTTGATGGCGGTCAGGACGCGCCGCACGGGCGGCAGGGAGGTGATGTCGGGATTGCTCATGGTGAGTGACAAAGGATTGTGGGTGTCAGGTGAGCACGCGTTGATCGCTCAGGTCCTTGCCTCCCAGGCTTTCGCACCAGGTGGCGCCCAGGCTGTCGAGCACCGGCAATCCGGCGAGCGTGTTGACGATGTGGTGCAGCGTGGGCAGTGCTTCCCATGTGGATCGGATGAAGGTGACCGATCCGGTGCCCTTGCGGTAGGCGGTGATGCGTTGCGGGAATCCGCCTGTAGGCGAGAGCACCACCTGGGCGATGTCGTGTTCGCCGGGCGCCGACACGCGCGGCAGGTAGCGGTAGTGCAGGGTGCCGCGATCCGGCTGCAGGGTCTCATTCACATGGGGTGGGGGGGCGTCGCGCAGGCCGGCGAGCGCCATGCGGCAGAACACGTGGCCGTCCCATGCCGCCTTGATCGCCATGCCACTGTCACCCATGCTCGGTTCAGGCAGTTCGCAGTAGAGCTTGGCATAGCCGAGCTCTTCGCGGCCGGTGATGATGGGGTCGGGGCGGTTTTCCCACAGCACGGCGAGAAAGGGACCTTCGGCCGTGTCATTACGGCCACGGAAGCGCGCGTTGAACCGCACGCCCAGCATGTTGTAGCCTCGTCCGGCCAGCCACGGCAGGCGGCGCAGCGCGGTCCATTCGACCGTGACAATCGGCGGCTCGACGAGTTCCAGTCCGGGGGGCAGCAGACGGCGCAGGCAGTCTGCATCCGTCAGGAAGCTGACCGAAGCGGATGAGCGGCGGACATCGCTCCAGTCGTAGCGCCGGCCGTCGGCGCCGCCCCGGGGGCTGCCCCCCGGGCCGAACACCACGGGCATCCGGAGGCGCCGGTTGCCCGGGTCAGTCACTGTCATGCCGGTATGTCAGTTCTTGGTGAGAGCCAGACCGGGCACCAGACCTTCGTGCGTGGCGTAAGTCTTGTCGATCAGTTCCTTGAACGACTTGGCGTCCAGGTAGCTCAGTACCTGCGACTGCTTGGTCACGCGCTCGGCGAACTCGGGCGATGCCACGACCTTCTTGCATGCCTGCTCCAGGCGTGCCACAACGGGGCGCGGGGTGCCGGCGGGCACGTACAGGCCGTTGAGGCCCTGGCTGTTGGCGGGCACGCCGAACTCGGTGACGCTCGGCACGTCGGGCAGGGACGGATGGCGCTTGGCCGACAGCACGCCCAGGATGCGCACGTTCTTGCCGGCGAGCGTGCCGACACCCAGGGCCGCGAAATCGAGGGTGCCGCTCATCAGGTCGGCCATGGCCTGGCTGTCGCCTCGATAAGGCACCTGGTTGAACTTGACCTTGGCTTCGCGCTCGATCAGCGCCATCGAGAGATGTCCTACGCTGGCCGGACCGGCATGGCCGAAGGTCAGCTGGCCGGGGGCGGCCTTGGCCTTGCCGAGGAGGTCCTGCAGGTTCTTGATGGCCGAGTCGGCGCGCACGGCGACGGCGAAAACGTTCTCGAACACCTGGCACACGGGTTCGATCTGGTCGTTGCGGAACGGCATGTTCGCGTTCACGAACGGGGCGTTCGTCATCGGCGAGGCCGGAGAGAACGCGATGGTGTAGCCGTCCGGCTTGGAGCGTGCGAGGCTGTTGAAGCCGACCACGCCGCCACCGCCTTCGCGGTTGAGGACGACCAGCTGCTGGCCCAGTTCGCGCGATGCGACGTCGGCGAACGTGCGAGCCATGACATCGACCCCTCCGCCGGCGGCATACGGTACGATCACTTCGATGCTGCGGCCCGGATAGCCGGCATCGGCTTGTGCCAGTACCGGAGCTGCCAGGGACAGCGAGACGGCGATGGCGCCGACGGATCTCGAGATCAGGTGAGACAACATCCCATGTTCCTTTCGTGAAGGACGCGGCCTCGGGGTGGCGCACGTCATTGTTTCAAACAATGTATGAAACACTGTTTGAATTCTAGGAATGATGAGGCCGCATGGATCTAAGGGTAAACCCTGATATTGATCAGCTGGTAGGGTATTGACCGCGAGGGGGTCCGGCGAAAACGGACCCGAAGCGCAGGCCGCCTTCGATGAAGTCACCGAGCGCCCGGATCAGTGCCTCGGGCTGAGTGGCATCCACGCGACCGTCGCTCAGGGTGCCGATGCGGTTGACCTTGTTGCGGTCGGTGGCGGCCATCACCACGGCACCGGCCATGAACATGTAGCGCCAGGCGAATTCGTCGGCGGGGATGTCAGGGCAGGCGAGGGCGAAGGCGCGCATGTATTCGCGTGCCATCGGGTCGAAATGCCGCGCGATGATGCGCTGGGTCGTGGGCGTGGGTGCCAGCCGGTGCCTGAGCACCAGTTGGGCCAGCAGGCCGCCCTCGTGGCTGAATGCCGGATCCAGGTAGGGGCGCGTGAAGCTGGCGATGATCGCCGACATCTCGGGCCGTTGACCGAGCGCCTCGGCGCGGCGCAGGACTTCGCCCAGCTCCTTCAGCCGCATGGCGTTCAGCCGGGGGGCGATCTCCTCGAAGATGGCCTCTGCGAGGCCGTCCTTGCTGCCAAAGTGGTAGTTGATCGCGGCGATGTTGGCACCGGCCAGCGAGGTCAGCTCGCGCATCGAGACGTTCTCGATGCCCATCTCGGCAAATGCGCGAGTGGCCACCGCCAGAATGCGGCTGCGGGTATCTTCGGCGGTGGTGCGTGGCCGATCGCTGGCGGAGTGGGGGGGCTTCACGGGGCTGGTTGGGCTGATGACGGGGATGGGCGGTTGCCGTACGCCGAAGTGTAGCCATCTCCATCCGTGAGGAGGGTGGTCAGCGGCTTGGACCTGACAGTCAGTTCCTCCCGTTTCGGCCCGGTTGTGGCCGTGGAAGCTTCAGGCCAGCTGGTTCGCAGAGTCCGGAAGCACTTGGTCGAAGGCCGTGTCCCCGTCGATTGGATCGCGCTGGCGCAGAAGCCGCTCCAGTGCTGCGAGGATCAGGGCACCGGCCTTGACGAGGGTGTGGTACGGGTCATTGACCTCGGGCTTCCACTGCTGCGGATGCCAGGGCCAGTGCTGGAAGGGGGAGCCGTGGCTATCGTCTGCAGCGTGCAGGGCGTAGCAGGCAGCCGCCCTGGCCAGCTCGGCACTGACGCTGGTATCGCTCTTGTGGATGTCGAGTCTGTCCTCGACGATCTGCCGCCGCCGTTCCACCAGAAGGTCGGTCAGTGCGTCCCAGTGGCGTTTGCCGGCATCGTTGGTTTCGCCGCCCTGATGGCGGCTCAGATGGTCCGCGATGGCCTGCACATGTGCCCTCATGCGTTCAACCTGGGCGTCTTCGATGATGGCGGCGTGGTGTTCCGAAGCGCATATCCGGATGAATTCCGTCATTTCCGCGACCGAAGCCTCAAGGCGGTCGGCCATTTCCAGCATGCGGCGGCATTCTGCTTCGCTCATGGTCTGATCTCCCATGAATAATGAGACACACATTCAGCCGATTCGACGGTCGGCCCGCAGGCTGCCGTGGGACTTGGGGTGGCAACCGGCGATCACTCACACCGGTCATCGAATCGGGCCACTTCGTCGCACTTGAAACGTGAAACCTTGCATTGGCACACAAAATCGCCGATCTGAATGTCCAGGGCTGTGGCGTTGGTGGGTCATGAATACCTGGTTGCACGTTGTAGCGGCGTTGTAATGTCTGGGGTCAATTGGCTTTTTGATCCAGATCAAATGAAGAGGCGCACCATATTGGCCCATTCTTATGAGGACCTTCTATTGGACGATTATGCGCCGCATCAATTGCGACGTTACCGGCTAGCCATCAAATAGGGAAATCGAATGGAATTTTTCGGCCGGTTGTGTCACGGCGGTATTGTTCCCAGGGGAATCATCATTCAGGAAAGCCGGATTTGATGTTTTTCGAATCGGCCTCGCTGCGAGCGGGCCAGTCCGAGAAGGACCGGAATACCTGTGCGAGGGCTGCGTTGGGTCAAATTTCAAGGCAGACCATCAATGTGACCGGGCTCACAATCGAGATGCTTGCAGGTGCGCATTCCTGACCTGGCTCAGAAACCTGCCCAGACGCTTGCCGGCGTCAGCGTGCTGGATGTTGAACACGGGGGCGCCGGCACGGTGGGCAGCCATGATGGTGGTCATGGTCGCGCCGGTGAGACGGGTACGCTGGTCCGGGTGCTCGCAGCCATCGGGCGTCCAACAGACGACGAACCCGGCCGGAGGATCGCCGTCCGCGCCCATGACCATGCCTGCGCGGTGACTCAGGGATGCCTTGACCTTGTCGGCCAGGAACGAGAGGTCGGGGTGAAGCTCCAGCGCGGCACGCAGGTGCTCTACGGAAGGCAGTTGCACGTTGCCCAGGTAGCCGCCGCAGTTCTTCCAGGGTGCCCAGACCTGGGCGGCGCCACCGGCGCGCTGACAGCCGGCCAGGACTGTCTCGCGGCAGGCCTGCGTGCAACTGGTGCGCAGCAGGTAGCCGGCGCGCGCCAGCCGGTAGCCGACGTGTGTCATGAACCTGGCGATCTCTGGCGGCATGCCAGATGGCGCCAGGCCGACGTAGGCTGGCGCCGATGCTTTGTGTTGCATGTGATCCTGGTCCATGGCGCCTTCAGTATGCGGTGCCGGCAGACGTTCTGCTGGCCTGGATGACCGGTGCGTGCAGATTCCGGCGGTCTGAAGAGGCCACGGCCTGCCGAAAGAGCGCAGGCTGATCCACCTTCCGTTGACGCGGACAAACCATAGGGGCCAGCAACGTTGTCATTGTAGGAACGGTGATGGATCAGGCAACGAAACGGGTGTGATATTGGCGTATAGCGGGCTGCGCAGGCAGTGAATGTGGGGTGTAAGCCAGTTGCCAGCCGGTGGCGGACGGCCGGGAAGGGTCAGGCATCCGCGGCGGAGTGTTCGGAAATGCCCCTCGCCTGATCCCTGGACGACCATCTCCGGATCTCGGCCGCAGTCAGCTCAAAAGCGGACTTGTCGGAGAGGGCAGTGAGCAGATGCTCCACGAACAGCCGGGCACGCAGGGGTTGTTGGTCGCTGCGATGCAGGTACTGGATCGAAAAGATGCGGTTGGTGGCCACCGTGCCGGGAAGCACGGGAACCAGCTTTCCTGAACGTATGGCGGGGACGGCCAGGTATCCCGGCAACTGCGCGAAGCCCAGGCCCGCCAGTGCCGCCTCGAGCACGACCTCCGTGTCGTCCACCCACAGGCGGGCGTTCACATCCAACGAGAGCGGCCCTTGCGCGGCGGCAAACTCCCAAGCCAGTTTTTCGCCCGTGCTCCGCATGCGCAATCCGATGCATGGCAGCGACCTGAAGTCGTCCGCCCGCAGCGGCATGGCGTGCCGGCGAAGCAAGGCCGGCGCGGCACAGGTGTAGAGCGGAGCGGGCGCGAGCCGGCGTGAGATGTGTCGGCCGGATGCGGGTCTTCCTCCCCGGATCGCGACATGGAAGCTGCCTGTCACCAGGTCCGTCAGATCATCGCCAAGGTTGAGCTCGATCTCGATCTCCGGGTACAGGATGCGAAAGTCCATGACCGCGGGTGCAACGACACGGCGCCCGAAGGTCTGGGCGCAGGTGACACGCAGCAGGCCCCGGGCTTCGCCACCACTGTTGCGGACATCGTCAAACGCGCGTTCCAGCTCGCGCAGCTGGCTGTGTGACTGGCCGTAGAGGCGGGCACCCCTGTCCGTGAGCCCGACGCGGCGAGTCGTGCGATGCAGGAGCGGGCCTTCCAGATGCGTTTCCAGACGCCGGATGGCGCGACTGATAGCGGCGGTGCTGGTGCCAAGCTGATGGGCGGCAGCGGTGAAGCCGTTGTTCTCGACCACGGCAACGAACACGCGCAGATCGGGCAGCAGCTCCAGATTGTTGTCCATGCCGAAAAAATGTAGCACAGCAGCAGCGCCAATCGTGACCGGCCTGCGCCACAGAATTCCCTGCAACCCGGCACGCCGTGTGCGGGGCACAAGAGGGTCACGATCCATGATTCAGCCATCCACCATGCTTGCTGCGGTGTTCAACCACTGCGGCGATGCCGCCAATGTCATTGAAATCCGGCGGTTGCCTGTTCCCCAGCCTGCTGCGGGCGAAGTGTTGCTGCGCGTTCAAGCGGCATCCATGCATCCTGCGGATCGCATGTTCATCGCCGGCACCTATCGGTGGCGGCCGGTGTTTCCCCAACGCGCGGGCTTTGTCGGTGCCGGCGTGGTGGTCCGGTGTGGCGAAGGGGTTGACGTTCCCGTGGGCACGTCCGTGGCCTTCAGGCATCCGGGGGCCTGGGCTGAATACTGCGCTGTGCCGGTAGGAAAGCTGTTCACGGTGCCACCGGGTATCGGCTTCCCAGACGCTTGCCAGTTCGCCTTGAATCCGGTCACGGCGTGGGCGCTTCTCGATGTGGCAAGTGTCCAGCGGGGGGACTGGCTGGCCGTGAACGCAACGCGCTCCAACGTGGTGCAGATGGCCCGCTGCCTTGCGCGGGAGTGGGGTATCCATGTCGCCGACATGCCGGACCACGCCGGTCAGGAAGGCGAATCATTGGCGCGGGCTCTGCTTTCTGCCAGCGGCAAGCCGATGATCAAGTCTCCCTCCCAGTGTCCAGGGACTGCACGGTCTTCTACCTCTGCAGGACGGCTGGAGATCATGAACTCCTCACTGACATGTGCCCACGCTTTGGCCTGGGCTCTGGCCCGGGGCACGCGCTAAGCGCGCCCTGTGCGCAGGTAGCTCACCAGCTCGCGCTTCAGGGCGCCTCGGCCCTGGATGTACAGGGCCTGGTAGATGGCTTCGTGCGAGATGCGCATAGACAGATCATCCGGGAAGTCGAGCAGCAGCCGGTTTGAAATCTGCTCTGGCGACCAGCCATTGACCCACTTGCGGTCCCCGCGATGGGGCTTGTTGCGCCCGATGAACGCAGCCTGCCGAGGCCCTTCAATCTCTCTTCCCTTGGCATCGTGGATCTTGCCTTCCAGCCGTTCTTGGACGTATTGGCGCAGACGCGGGTTCTTCACGAGCTTGGCCGGCTTGTTCCGTCTGGCCGCCAACTCGGACTTCCACTGCGCGACTGATGCCCGGTAATCGAGCTTCCCGCCTCGCGTGGCAGCGTTGCGCGTCAGCTCCCGTGAGACGGTCGATGGACTACGTCCCAGACGACGAGCGATCTCCCTCACGCCAACGTCTTGAGCTCGCAAGAGTGCGATCTCCTCTCGCTCCGAGAATGACAGATACCTCGTAGACACGGGCTTGGACAGAAACAATGGCATGCCGCCACGATGACGGAACCAGCGAGTGCCCACCGGCTGCGACACGCCCACGGCTTCTGCCGCCTTCTCGCTCGTGATTCCGGTCGCGATCTGCTTCCAGAACTGCCGCTCAGTCTCACGCCGAAGCGACGGCGCACCAGGAGAGCGCATTGCGTCCCTCCCCGTCAACTGCGTCATCCATCCTGCGGGTCGTCCCATAAACACCTCCTGGTTGAAGGTGTTGCAACGACCAGTTGAATCCACCCAGTACACCAGCCTGGCCTTTGGGGAGCGCTGCCGGCAGATGCAGGTTCGCCCTTCTATGGGAACGGTGGGCGATGCCTACGACAACGCGATGGCCGAGAGCTTCTTTCCCAGCCTGGAAGGCGAACTCATCGAGCGCAGCACCTTCCAGAGCAAGGCTCAGGCCCGCATGGCCGTCTTCACCTGGATTGAAGGCTGGTACAACCCCAGGCGTCGCCACAGCGGCCTGGGCTACCTCTCACCCCTGAACTTTGAAAGGAGCAACGAAGCCCTGTTTGATGTTGTCGGCGATGCCGTCGTGCATGTCCAGACAGCACCTGAAACGGTTTGAGAATCAAACCGGTACCCGTCCACGGAAGTGGGTCAACTCCAGTCAACCCTGCCTATGAGACGCACTGGGTACAGCCTCGCGAACAGTTGATCGGCATGCAGAGCGCATCGATCTGACCCCGACCACCACCTTCGACAGGCATGTCACATGCGCGATGGAAGCCAAGTCGCAAGCGCCGGCCAAGCGTAGATCAGCCAGGCCAGGAACAGGATCATGAGCCAATAGGGCGTGACGCCGACGAAGATCTCGCGCACCGTGAGGTCGCGGTCGGGCACCGCGGCCTTGACCACGAACACGCTCATGCCGAAGGGCGGCGTGAGCACACCGGCTTCGATCACGAGAATGCCGATCAGCGCGAAGGCGATGGGGTCGAAGCCCATGGACATGGCGATGGGCCAGAAGATGGGCACCGTCAGCAGCATGATGGAGATGCTGTCGATCATGCAGCCCATGATGAACCAGACCGTGACCATGAACAGCATGGTGCCCACCGGGCCCAGCCCCCAGGCCTGCAGCAGCGACTGCACTTCCTGCGGCAGGCCGTTGAGCGCGACCAGCTTGCTGAACATGGTGGCCGTGAGCAGCAGCAGCATGATGGGCGTGACCGTGCGGCCGGACTCCATGAAGGCTTGGCCGATGCCGCGCCAGCGCATGCCCTTGGCCCAGGCCACGAACAGCGCGCCGATCATGCCGACCGCGCTGCCTTCGGTGGGGGTGAAGAAGCCGAACCAGATGCCGCCCAGCGTGAGCACGATGAGCAGGCCCACGTAGAGCGCACCCAGCGTTTGCTGGCGGTTGGCGGGGACCACGGTGTCGTTGCTTTCGGGCGCGGCCTGCGGCCGCAGCTTGGCGAACACCACGCAGTACAGCGCGTACATGGCCGCCAGCACCAGGCCCGGGATGACGCCCGCGGCAAACAGCTTGCCCACCGATTGTTCGGTCAGGATGGCCCAGACGATCATGAACACCGAAGGCGGGATCAGCAGGCCCAGCACCGAACTGCCGGCGATGCAGCCGGTGGCGAAGCTGCGGCTGTAGCGGTTGTCGCGCATGGCGGGGTAGGCCACGTGGCTGAAGGCGGCGGCCGCGGCCACGCCCACGCCGGTGACCGCCGCGAACACGGCGTTGCCGCCCACGGTGGCCACGGCCAACCGGCCCGGCACGCCTTTGAGGCGGCGGTTGACGACGTTGAAGAGGTCGCTGGCCGCGCCGGAGTGCGCGATCAGCATGCCCATCACCGTGAAGCAGGGAATCACCACGAAGTTGTATTCCTTGAGACCGGAGACGGCGGTCTGACCCACCAGGTCCATGGCCGGCCAGGCGCCGCCCAGGGCGATGTAGAGGCCGAACAGCGAACTGCCGGCAAAGGCGAAGATGACGGGCACGCCCGCCACCACGAGAACGACCAGCACCAGCAGGGCGGCCCAGGTTTCGATGAACATGTTGACCTCGTCAGTGCGTGGAAGCCGAAGGGGAGGCGACGCGCCCGCGCAAAGCCTCGACCACGAAGCCGATGCAGACGGCGGCACCCACGAGCCAGAGCACCAGGGCGCTGAAGCGCAGTGGCGAGGCGGGCAGGCGGAAGGCGTCGTTGCCGAAGAACTCGGCGCTCTTCCAGCCTTCGATGGCGGGCTCCCAGCCGGCGGCCACGAACACCAGGAAGATGGCGCCGCCGATGCTCCAGGCCAGCACTTCCAGGGCACGGCGCACGAGCGACGGCACGCGGTCGAGGAAGAAGGTGACGCGCAGCAGCTTGCCCTCGCGCATGGCGTGGGGTGTTTGCAGGAAGGTCAGCAGCACCAGGCCGGCGCTGGTGATTTCGAAGGTGCCGGGAAAGGGGCGGTTGAACAGCAGCCGGCCCAGCACGTCGTAGGCGATGACGACCACGAGTGCGAGCAGCGTGGCCGCGCCGATCGTGTGCAGCCCCAGCAGGGCGCGGTCGATCCACGGTTTCATGAAGAGTCCTTGTGATGGGAGAGAAAGAACCAGGCCGCCATCGCCAGCAGCGTCACCGCGGCGGTGCTATAGACCAATGCTTGGTGGGCGGACAGCGAGCGCGACAGCAGGCTGGCGGCCCAGGCCGCGAGCGCGCCGGTGCACATGTGCACGCTGCCGATGCCCGCGGTGACCAGGCCGGCTTGGCGCGCCTGTCCGCCGAGCGCGAGCGCGAAGGCGGCGGGAAACGCCATGCCATGGCCCAGTGCGTACACCGTCAGCGCCAGCGTCCAGAGCCAGACACTGGGCCACGCCAGTGTCAAGGCCAGGCCACCGATGCCGGCGGCGGCCAGCAGCAGGCCGTGGCGGAACAGCGTCTGGCCCGGACGCTCGGCGCGCAGCCGGACCCACTGGTTGCCTGCCGCAAAGCCGAGGTAGGTCAGCCCCAGCACCCCGGCGGCCGTGCCGCTGCCCATGCCGGTGGAGGCTTGCAGCGCCGCCGGCCCGGCCGCGGCGATGATGAAGAACGGCGCGGCGATGGTGGCGAAGGCCAGGACGATGCGTTGCAGCGGGCGCTGCACCGCCAGTTGGCTCCAGGAAGCCCAGCGCGGCGTGTGGGTGCCGGCCGGGCGGGTTTCGGGCTGGCGCTGCCAGGCCAGCAACGTGACCGCGCCGGCCAGCAAAGCCAGCAAACCCAGCGGCGCGCGCCAATGGCCATCCTGGGCCATGGCCCAGGACAGCGGCGGGGTGATGGCGGGCAGCACGGCAAACACCATGGCCAGCACCGCCATGCTGCGCTGCAGCGCCGCCCCTTCGTGGCGATCGCGCAGGCAGGTTCGGGGCACCACGAGGCAGGTCGACAGCCCCAGACCGGTCAGCAGGCGGCCGGCCAGCAGCGCGTCTGCCTGGCCCGCGCACGCCGACAGCACGGCGCCGGCGCAAGCGAGCGCCAGGCCGGCCAGC
>JAEZLX010000073.1 GCA_023415035.1 Pseudomonadota bacterium
ATGCCGGCGCATGCGGCGCCGGCCCCACCAGTCCGCGGCCGGTGCCACCAGCTCGCTCAGGCCGACGATGCGCAGTTGCGGGCGGCTTGCCGCCATCTCGCGCGTCAGGTTCCAGGCCGGCAGGTGCGGCGCATCCAGATCGAGCACCACCAGCGCATGCGCTTGAGCCCTGATCCGCTCCAGAGCCTGCTCGGCATCTTCGACCAGTTCGGCGGCATCCAGCCCCAGGCGCTGCAGCCACGAAACCAGTTCGAGCAGGTCCGGCCGCCGAGGCCCGACCACCAGCGCGCGGTCGGCCGCCGAGGGCGGCAGCAGATCCGGTCCGCTCACGTCCAGATCCAGATTGCCGGTGTCGTACTGGCGGGCGGCGAACACGCCGTCCAGGTCCATCAGCAGCTCGGACCAGGAAATCGGCCGCTCCAGCACGCGCCAAGCCTGCGGTGACGGCGCGCCGCCCACCCAGATGAGCCGCTGGCCGGGCCTTTCCTCGCGCACATGGGCCAGCACGGCCTCAGCGGATTCGCCATCCACCAGCACCACATCGGCCTGACCGGGCTCTCCCTCGACCCCGGCCCAGGCGGCATAGGTCGGCTCCCGGCCTTCCGACAGCCTGAACAGCGTGTTCAGCGCATGCCGCTCCGCGTCGGAAAACCCGATGACCTGCACAAAAACCCTCGTTGGAACCATGCGCGCATCTTACGCACGATCCTGCCCCCAACTCTGGCACGACGCGATCTTTTCTTATTTCCAAAAGAAATACATCAATTAGAAATTTGTAGTTTGCGATATAAGTCGAAGCGCATACAGTGGCGCCCTGGCCGTGGCCTGCCCGCGGTTTCCGACAGCACTTCCGAACACGATGTACCAGTATTCCGACTTCGACCGACAGTTCGTCCGCCAGCGCGCGGCCCAGTTCCGCGACCAGCTCGAGCGTCACCTGGCCGGCTCCCTGCCCGATGAAGACTTCAAGCCGCTGCGGCTGCAAAACGGCTGGTATATCCAGCGTTTCGCCCCGATGCTGCGCGTGGCCGTGCCCTATGGCGAGATCAGCGCCACGCAGCTGCGCATGCTCGCACACATTGCGCGCGACTACGACCACAAAGAAGACCACGACGTTTCGAAGGCGAATGCCGGCCTGGCCAAGGTGGCGACGCTGCCCGACCGCAACGCCCACTTCACGACGCGGCAGAACGTCCAGTTCAACTGGATTCCGCTGACGCGTGCGGCCGAGGTGATGGATCTGCTGGCCAGCGTGAGCATGCACGGCATCCAGACCAGCGGCAACTGCATCCGCAACATCAACACCGACGCACTGGCCGGCATCGCCGTGGACGAGGTGGCCGATCCGCGTCCGTTCGCCGAAATCCTGCGCCAGTGGAGCACGTTGCACCACGAGTTCGCCTTCCTGCCGCGCAAGTTCAAGGTGTCCATCACCGGAGCGACCGAGGACCGAGTGGCCTCGCCCTGGTACGACGTCGGCCTGCGCCTGGTGCGCAACGTGGATGGCGATCTGGGCATGCAGGTGCGCGTCGGCGGCGGCATGGGCCGCACACCGATCATTGGCACCGTGATCCGCGAGTTCCTGCCCTGGCAGCACCTGCTGAACTACCTGGAAGCGGTGATCCGCGTCTATAACCGCTACGGCCGCCGCGACAACGCCTTCAAGGCGCGCATCAAGATCCTTGTCAAGGCCGAGGGCCAGAACTTCATTGACGCCGTCGAGGCCGAGTTCCGCGACATCCTGGAAAAGGACGGCGCGCCGCACACCATCACCCAGGCCGAGCTCGACCGCGTCAGCGCCTTCTTCGTCCAGCCCGAGCTGCGCTGCGACCGCAAGAGCGCCGACGAGAAGATCGCGCATGTGCTCAAGGCCGCGGCCGAGGACGACTTCGAGTTCGGCCGCTGGCTGCAGCGCAACGTCAAGCCGCACAAGAACCCCGACCTGCGTGCCGTCTCGCTCTCGTTCAAGCGCCCCGGCCAGTCGCCGGGCGACGCTACGGCCGAGCAGCTCGAACGCGCGGCCGAACTGGTGGAGCGCTTCTCCGCTGGCGAGGCACGCATCACCCACGAGCAGAACCTGCTGCTGCCCTGGGTGCGCTGCGACGACCTGCCGGAGCTGTGGCGTGAAGCCCGCCGGCTGGGCCTGGCCCGTCCGAACATCGGCCTGCTGACCGACATGATCGTCTGCCCCGGCGGCGACTTCTGCGACCTGGCCAATGCGCGCTCGCTGCCGATCGCGCAGGCCCTGCTGGAGCGCTTCAACGACCTTGACGAGGTGTACGACCTGGGCGACATCGACCTGAACATGAGCGGCTGCATCAACTCGTGCGGCCACCACCACGCGGGCCACATCGGCATTCTCGGCGTCGACAAGGACGGCCAGGAGTGGTACCAGGTCACGCTCGGCGGCTCCGACGGCACGCGCATCTCGGGCCCGGCCACGCCTGGCAAGGTGATCGGCCCGTCGTTCGCGGCCGACGAGATGGTGGACGTGGTCGAAGCCATCCTCGACACCTACCGCGCCGAGCGCCAGAGCGGCGAGACCTTCATCGCCACCGTGCGCCGCATCGGCATTGAGCCTTTCAAGGCCGCCGCCAATGCCGTCCGCACCCACACCGCCCGCCCGGCCACGGCCAGCGCCTGAACCCGATTTCCGTCCGACCCATGACAACGCAAACCCAATCGACCATCGAGCTGTTCAAGGCGGACAGCTTTGTCGCCCCGGAAGCGCCCGAGGCGCGACTGGTGCTGCCCAACGACGCCGATCCCCGCGAGCACAGTCTGGAAGGCATTGCCGTGGTGGAACTGCAGTTCCCGAAGTTCAACGACGGCCGCGCCTACAGCCAGGCCTACCTGCTGCGGCGCCGCCTGGGCTTTGGCGGCCACATCCGAGCCACGGGTGACGTGCTGATCGACGAACTGCTGCAGATGCAGCGCAGCGGCTTCACGCAGGCCGTGCTGCGGGCCGACCAGGATGCCGACCACGGCCGCCGGCTGCTGGGCCTGTTCGACGACTTCTACCAGGGCGATGCCGTGGACACGAAGCCGCACTTTGCCAGCGCCAACTGACCCGACCGGAACCGCACCATGAGCCACACCATCGACCTCGCGCACATCAACGCCAGCCTGGGCCAGGACGCGCCGGCCCTGGTGGACTGGGCGCTGTCCCAGGGCCTGCCCTCCATCGTCACCACCAACTTCCGCCCCTACGAGGCGGTGATCCTGCACCTGGTCACGCAGGCCAGGCCGGACATTCCGGTGGTCTGGATGGACAACGGCTACAACACCGAAGCCACCTATCGCTACGCCGACGAGGTGTCGCGGCGGCTCAAGCTGAACCTGCGCATCTATCTGCCACGGCGCTCGCGCGCGCACCGCGAGGCCGTCGACGGTCCGGTGCCCGCCCTGGACGACCCTCGCCACGCGGCGTTCACCGAGGAGGTCAAGCTCGAACCGTTCGCCCGCGCCCTGCGCGAGATGGCACCCAAGGTGTGGTTCACCGCCCTGCGCGCCACCGATACGGCCGTGCGTGCCCAGATGCAGCCCGTGAGCATCAACCCCGACGGCCTCATCAAGGTGGCACCGCTGCTGCACTGGACCTCCAAGGACCTGTACCAGTACTGCGAGCGTCACGGCCTGCCCAACAACTTCGACTACGTGGACCCGACCAAGGGCGAAGACAACCGAGAGTGCGGACTGCACCTGGCCCACTGACCCGAGTTTCCTGAAATCGCCATGAACGCACGAACCGAACCCCAAGTGATCGAGTCCGCCCTGACGCTGGACGCCGGTCACCACCTGAGCAACGCCCACCTCGACGCCCTGGAAGAGGAAACCATCTTCATCCTGCGCGAGGTGGCCGGTGCCTTCGAGCGCCCCGCCCTGCTGTTTTCGGGCGGCAAGGACTCGCTGGTCATGCTCAAGTGCGCCGAAAAGGCCTTCGGCGCCGGCCGCATTCCCTACCCGCTGCTGATGATCGACACCGGCCACAACTTCCCGGAAGTGACCGAATTCCGCGACCGCCGAGCCCGTGAACTGGGCGCCGAGCTGATCGTGCGCAGCGTCGAGGACTCGATGAAGCGCGGCACCGTGCGCCTCGCCCATCCCGGCGAGAGCCGCAACGCGCACCAGTCGGTGACGCTGCTGGAGGCGATCGAGGAGTTCCGCTTCGACGCGCTCATCGGCGGCGCCCGCCGCGACGAGGAAAAGGCGCGCGCCAAGGAACGCATCTTCAGCCACCGCGACGCGTTCGGACAGTGGCAGCCCAAGGCGCAACGTCCCGAGCTGTGGACCCTGTTCAACACCCGGCTGCACCCGGGCGAGCACTTCCGCGTGTTCCCGATCAGCAACTGGACCGAGCTGGATGTGTGGCAGTACATCGCCCGCGAGAACGTCGAGCTGCCCTCCATCTACTACACCCACCGCCGCGAGGTGGTGGAGCGTCGCGGCCTGCTGGTTCCCGTGACCGGGCTGACCCCGCCGCGCGAAGGCGAATCGGTGGTGGTGCGCGACGTGCGCTTCCGCACCGTGGGCGACATCACCTGCACCTGCCCGGTGGCCAGCCTCGCCGCCACGCCCGAGGACATCGTGATCGAGACGCTCAAGGCCGAGCTCAGCGAGCGCGGCGCCACGCGCATGGACGACAAGACCTCGGACGCCTCGATGGAAAAGCGCAAGAAAGACGGCTATTTCTGAAGCCCCGCGCTTTTGCCCAGACACCTTTTCCGGACACACCATGAACACCGTCGCATCCCCCTCCACCGCCACGGACACCCGGGCCGCCCTGCGGCTGATCACCTGCGGGTCGGTCGATGATGGCAAGAGCACGCTGATCGGCCGCCTGCTCGTCGACAGCAAGGCCGTGCTGCAGGACCACCTGGCCGGCGTGCAGCGCCAGGGCGAAACCGATCTGGCCCTGCTGACCGACGGCCTGTCGGCCGAGCGCGAACAGGGCATCACCATCGACGTGGCCTACCGCTACTTCAGCACCGAGGCACGGAAGTTCATCATCGGTGACGCCCCCGGTCACGAGCAATACACCCGCAACATGGTCACCGCCGCCTCGGCCGCCGATGCCGCCGTGGTGCTGGTGGACGCCACCAAGCTGCCATGGCAGGACGAAAGCCTCGCGCTGTTGCCGCAGACCCGCCGCCACAGCCTGCTGCTCAAGCTCCTGCGCGTCCCCTCGGTCGTGTTCGCGGTCAACAAGCTCGATGCCGTCAGCGACGGCGCTCTCGCCTTCGCCAACATCCGTGGCGCGCTGGCGCGTTTCGCGGCCGAAGCCGGCATCCGCGTGGCCGCCACCGTGCCGGTGTCCGCCCTCAAGGGCTGGAACGTGGTGGATCCCGCGGCCAGCACCGGCTGGTGCGGCTATGAGGGCCCCACCCTGCTGCAGCTGCTCGAACAGCTGCCCACCACGCCCCAGGACCCGGGACTGTCCTTCAGCTTCCCGGTGCAGTGGGTCGAAAAATTCAGCAGCTCCTCCGACACCACCCAGGGCCGGCGCATCTTCTGGGGCCGGGTGGCCACCGGCGCTGCCGAACCTGGCCAGCGCGTGCGCGTGATGCCCGGCAACCAGACAGCGGTCATCGCGCAGGTGCTGGACCACGTCCGCAAACCCGGTCTGGTCGTGGCCGGCAGCAGCGCCGGCATCGTGCTCGACCGCGAGGTCGATGTCTCGCGCGGCGACTGGCTCCATGCCGATGACGGTGACGACTCCCTGCAGGGGCAGCGCCAGATCCGCGCCACCGTGGCGTGGCTGGACGACGAGCCCCTGCTGCCCGGTCGCACATACTGGGCCTTGCACGGGCATCGTTGGGTCAAGGCCAAGGTGCAGCGCATCGTGCACCAGCTCGACATCCACACGCTGCAGGAGCAGGAGGCCACACAGCTCGACGCCAATGCCATCGGCCACATCGAACTGCTGCTGCAGGAACCGCTGCTCACACAGCCTTTCGCGCGCTCGCGCGCCCTCGGCGCCCTGGTGCTGGTGGACACCGCCAGCCACAAGACCGCCGGGGCCGTGATGGTGCTCTGAGCACCAGCTCCGCCCCCAAGCCCCCGCCAACGGGGGCTTTACTTTTGTCCTGGTCAGGGCTTTGGCGAAAAACCAGCCCTGACCGGCCTAAAATTGGGGTTATCCCGATCTTGCCTGTATCCATACACTCATCATGACCCACGTCGTCTCCGAAGCCTGTATCCGTTGCAAGTACACCGATTGCGTGGACGTCTGCCCCGTCGACTGCTTCCGCGAGGGCCCCAACTTCCTGGCCATCGACCCTGATGAGTGCATTGATTGCGCGGTGTGCATTCCCGAGTGCCCCGTGAGCGCGATCTACGCCGAAGAGGACCTGCCCAAGGACCAGCAGCACATGATCGCGCTCAATGCAGAGCTGGCCAAGCTGCCGACCTGGAAGAGCATCACCAAACGCAAGGATCCCCTGCCGGACCACGAGGAGTGGAAGGACCGCACCGGCAAACTGTCCGAGCTGATCCGCTGAGCGGCAGCCCAGGATGACGGCCAGCCCTGCCCCGGCAGCACCCCTGATCGAGACCGACGCGCTCGTCGTCGGCGCAGGACCGGTTGGCCTCTTCCAGGTATTCCAGCTCGGGCTGCTGGAAATCCAGGCCCATGTCGTCGATGCCTTGCCGCACGTCGGCGGGCAGCCGGTGGAGCTCTATCCGGACAAGCCCATCTACGACGTCCCTGGCGTGCCCATGTGCACCGGCCGTGAACTGGCCGAAGCGCTGCTGGTTCAGGCCAGCCCGTTCAAGCCCGGTCTGCACCTCTCGCGCACTGTCGAATCCGTTCAACGACAGCCCGGTGGCCGTTTCTTGGTCGGCGCGAGCGGCGGCCTGCGCTTTCTCGCCCGTACCGTCTTCATCGCCGGTGGCGTGGGTGCCTTCCTGCCCCGGACCATCAACCTGGACGGTTTGGCCGCCTTCGATGGCGTGCAGCTGTTCCACCGGCTCGAAGAAGCCGGCAATTTGTCAGGCAAGCGTGTCATCGTTGCCGGTGGCGGCGAGGAAGCCATCGAAACGGTGGACCGCATCTGCCGCGCGACCGAACGCCATCCGGCCTCGGCCCCCGCGAGCCTGACGCTGGTACACCGGCGCGATGCCTTCAGCGCCTCCGAGGAGGCTCTTGAGCGACTGCGCGAGCTGCGCGCCAACGGTGCCGTCCAGTTCACGGCGGGCATGCCTTCCGGCATCGAAAAGCAGGACGGCCAACTTGCCGGCCTTCAGTTGCTCACGCCGGAAAGCACACAGATCACCGAACCACTGGATGTGCTGATCGTGGCCCAGGGACTCTCGCCCCGTCTTGGCCCGATCACGCAATGGGGCCTGGCCATGGCACGCAAGCAGCTGGTCGTCGATACCGAGCGCTTCCAGACCAGCGAGCCAGGCATCTTCGCCGTCGGCGACATCAACACCTATCCGGGCAAGAAAAAGCTGCTCGTGTGCGGCTTCCACGAGTGCGCGCTGGCCGCCTACGCCGCCGCCCCCATCGTGCACCCCGACCGGCCTGTGCAACTCCAATACACCACCACCAGCACCCGCCTGCACCAGCTGCTGGGCGTCCCGCACGCCGATTGATTTTTTCTGCTCCAGCCTGATGCCCCGGTGATGCATCGGCATGCCTTGCCGCACCCATGGCGGGCGGACAAGAAAAAACCCCGCTACCTTTTGGATAGCGGGGCCTTCTGTGTTTTGGCTCCCCGACCTGGGTTCGAACCAGGGACCTGCGGATTAACAGTCCACACCCCGAACGCCCGCACGGGCCGCGCCATGCCTTGCCGCCTACCGTGACCGCTTCCAATATTTCCGCACGTCGGCGCACTTGAAACCGCCCGATTTCCCATGGCTTCGGTTCACCAAAACACTGGATATTGGAAGAACCGGGACATAACCAGCTTGCCACCTTCACCTGAATTTGCCGGACAAATACTGTATAGAATCACAGCATGAAGGCGACCGTTATCAGGCTCTATGACCGTGGCGCTCGGCGCATGAGACCGGCCGATCCAGCTCATGGGGATCTGTCGATGGACTCCATGCAGGTCGGCGGGTACCGGGTGTACCGCGCCTTCCTGACGGACAAGAACGGCGTGGTCGTCCCGCCGCTCAGAGATGCAAAGGTGACACGCATCACCGAACGTGGCATGGTGCTCAGAGGCATCGAGCAAATCCAGGAGCGGCCCACGCCCAAGGCGAGGGTCTATCAGTACCCGCAGGTCTGGTGGGTACGCCTCCAACCAGGACAGAGCAATGTCATCCAGCTCAAACCATCACCCCACCCTGCTGAAGTATCCGGTTGAGTGCTCGATCTCGCCGATGGGCTTTATCGAGCAGGAGCTTCCCGGTGACCCATCGAGCTACCGGGTGGTCCAGGTCGGGAAGTCATGGATCGTCGTCCGCGAACCGGATGGCGTGAAGGTCTATATCGGCCCGGGCCCGGTCGAGGTCCTGGCCTCTCCGGCGCCTTTCTAGGCGGCGGGCAACTGCCGAAACAGCGCCCGGTCAGGATCTGCCGGGCCGTGGGCGATGGTGTCCGGCGCCGGCACGCGGATCAGCGCCTCAGCCTGGGCGACGGTGCCGTGCAGCCAGGCATCGATGTCCTGCTCCCAGATCGGAACCACAGTGCGCTTGTCCTGCCGATCAGGCGGCTGATCCGGCTCGGGCTTGTGCATCAGCTCAAGGATCGGGTGGCCGTCGCAGTTCTGGGTGAGCATCGTGTAGTTCAAAACGACCTCACCAGAGGCCGGATCGGTCCACTCCGACCACAGCCCGGCCAGCCACCAAGGCTCGCCATCGGCGCGCCGAAAGTGCCAGGGCGTTGACTTCTTCGCCGGCGTCAGCATGTCTGCCCGGCTGATGCCCCAGTACGGCTCCTGGAACCACACCGCGGGGATCAGGCAGCGCTGGCCACGTGCCCACGGGTAGCGGAACGTCCAGGCCGTGGCCACCGTCTCGCGCCGGGCGTTGTTCGTGCTCATCGGCCGGCCCTGCTTCGTCATCGGCCGCCTGGTCGGCGAGCCGGGCGGAATCATGCCCCACTGCCCCACATCCGCCTCGCCATGCTGGCGAACGATCAGGCCTTGGCCAAGAGGGCCGACAACGGCTTGCCACTCGGGGAGGTCGTCGCGGAGCCGCACCCAGTCGAGGCGGTGGATCTCATCGCGGGAGGTGGTGCCGTAGAGGTTGCACATGGCCTGATGGTAGCGATCACCACCCCCGAAACGCAAAAAGCCCCGCCAGCCGAAGCCAGCGGGGCAAGGGTTGGCATCAACCAACCTTGGAGACAACGGCAATCGCTCGCTATTCAGGTAGTGCGCCATCCCCGGCCCGGCACACATCACGGACCCAGTCCTGCAGGCCGGTCACCTGGTCACCGAGCTGCTGAGCTCGTTCATCCACTGCTCGATAACGAGCGGCGCATTCTCCGAGTAGGTTTCTGGCGGTACTGGCTTCGACAGCAAGGGCGGCAGCGCGGGAATCCTCGGGCACTGGGCGGGCGTTGAGAGCGGCGATTTCGTCGCGCAGCTCGCGCACAGCACGCTCAGCAGCAATAGCGCGGTCCAGGGTAGCCTTGCGGCGTTTTTCAGCTTCATCAGCGGTCCTTTCAGCAGCGACAGTCCGGGCGATTTCGTCATTGCGGGCGGCCAGCACCTCCCAGGCATGGGCCAGGGCGGCCTCGCGGTCGACGTCGGCCTGCCGGGCCTCGCGCAGCTCCCAGCCGGTGATGGCCGACGCTGCCGCGACGGTAAGCAGCACCGTGGCCACGCGGGTGATACCTCCGGACAGCACGCCGCCCACGATGACCAGGGCCAGCAGCAGGATGACCAGCCACGCCGGGAGCCAGCCCAGCACGGTGGCGACGGCGGAGATGAGCGCGTCCAGCATCACTCACCACCCCAGCCATGGATGAGCGGCGCCAGCCAGCTCGGCAACGTGACGATGCCGGCCACCAGCAGGGCCAGCACGATGGCCAGCGCCACGGCAAACACATGCGACCCGCGCTCAATCAGATCGCGGTCGTCCTGCGGCTCGTCGGCCCAGCTCATGACGTCACCGCCTTCGCGATCGCCGAGGCGATGAGCCAGTGCCGCGCCCGGTACCGGGCCAGCTCCTCGGGGTTGCTCAGAAAAAACACCTCCACCACCATCCCGCCGGCGTTGACGAACCCGAGCCGCCCGCGGGCGCTCATGCTCTGGTCGATCCAGCCGCGATCGCCGCGCAGGGGCGACTCCATCACGCCCGCGATGGCGGCTGCCACCCGGCGGGCCCTTGGAGCCTGCGCCGGCAGGCTGATGACCTCCACGCCGCGCGCGGCCGGGTTGACCGCTGCGTTGGTGTGCAGCTCGATCGCGACGTCGCTGCCGGCAATGCGCCGGATGGCGTCGGCCAGCGGCAGGTTCAGGCCGGCGCCGCCATCGGTGGTGACGCGGTGCCCAGCTGCGCGCAGCTTGAGCGCCACGATGTCGCGCAGCTCGGTCATCAGATCGCGCTCGGTGTAGC
>JAEZLX010000099.1 GCA_023415035.1 Pseudomonadota bacterium
GCGTTCCTGGAGGACTGCCAGCGCCTGCTGGCCGACCTGGCCAACGCCGAGGCCAGCGTCAGCGCCGGCGGCGTCAAGGCCAGCGGGCACCTGCGCATCACCGCGCCGGCCGGCTTCGGGCGACGCCACGTCGCGCCGCTGGTGCCGCGTTTTCGCGAGCTGCACCCGGAAGTCACCATCTCGCTCAACCTCAGCGACCGCGTGGTGGACGTGGCCGGCGAGGGCTTCGACTGTGCCGTGCGCGTGCGCGACCTGCCCGATTCGTCATTGGTGAGCGTGCGCCTGGCCGACAACCGGCGCCTGTGCGTGGCCACGCCGCGCTACCTGCAGCAGCACGGCCGTCCGCAAACCCCTGCCGAACTCTCGCGCTTCGACTGCCTGACGCTGTCGTCGGACGCGTCGCAAACGCGCGGCTGGGCCTTCTCCGTGCCGCGCGAGGGCGCTGCCGGCGATGAGCGCGAACTGGTCTACCTGCGCCCGGGCGGCCCGCTGGACTGCTCCGATGGCCAGGTGCTGCACGCATGGTGTCTGGCCGGTTATGGCATCGCCTGGCGCAGCACCTGGGAGGTCGAGGCCGACATCGCCGCCGGCCGCCTGGTCACCGTGCTCGACGAATTCGCGGCGCCGCCCAACGGCATCTATGCCGTGTTCCCGCAGCGCAAGCATCTGGCGCTGCGCGTGCGGCTGTGGATCGACTTCCTCAAGCACCACTACGCGCAACCGGATTTCTGGCGCGGTGCTGAGACGGTTTCATCCCGTGACGGGTGAGGCGACCCATGCTGCCGGCACACGAATCGGCAGGGATAGCAGTATCTGACCCATGCCCTTGCCGAGAGCGTCGTTGCGCAGGGAAGCCATGCCGCCGCCGCCCAGGGCGCGCTCGCAGACGAAATTGAAGGCATGGATTCCCGGGACTTCATAGCGAACGACCGGGCCCTCGACCAGGTGGGCGAGGTACGCCGCGACGCGCTGTGACGTCAACTGCGTGCGCAGCAGTGGAAGCCATTCGGGGCGGCGCGCGATGACGCCGATGTTGGACGTGTCTCCCTTGTCGCCCGAGCGCGCCCACGCAAGACGGATCAGGGGTACCTCGACAGAATGACCTTCGACGGCCTCCTCCGGTTGACACGTGCCGTCCTCGGGCGGTGATCCCGCTTCGGCCTGGGCTGCAGCGGGAACAGCCGCGGGCAGGTCGATGGCGACGCCGTCCAGATGGACTTTCGGTGCCAGGCATTCCTTTTCCAGCAGGAAGGCAAACTGCCGGATCAGCGGGGAAACACCGGCCCGTCCGCCCGCACCGGTCGTGCCCGGTGCCCATGACGTGCCGGCGGGGGCGATTTCGCGCGTCAGAATTTCCAGTGCGGCCTTGGCGGGGTGACGCGCCGTCAGGTGCAACACCACTTCGCGTGCGCTGGCGGCGGCAGCCTGGGCGTGCGGACCGTAGGGGCCCTCGCTGCCCAGAACCTCGATGAGCGTGTCGCTGAAGGGCGGCAACCCCCGTTTGGCCAGCATCTCGCCGACACGCTCCAGAATGGCCGCGCCCGTGCGACGCGCCTTGGCGACAGCATCGAAACCGACGATGGTCAGCTGTGCCGAGGTCTTGAAACCGTCCATGTAGGTGGCACAGACCTTGTAGGAGCCGGTGGGCGCGCGGCCGCGTGCGCCATGCACGCGCACCCTGTGAGGTCCGACGGACTCGATGCGCACCCGGGTGAAGTCGCAGACGACATCGGGCAACAGGTAGGCACCCGGGTCGCCGATTTCGTAAAGCATCTGCTCGGCCACCACTTGCGGTACTATCAGGCCACCGGTGCCGTCAGGCTTGGTCAACGTGAAGCTGCCGTCCGATTCGCACGCAATGATGGGGTAGCCGATGTGCGCCCAGTCGGGTACGTCCTGCCAGTCGGTGTGCAGCCCTCCCGTGGCCTGCGCACCGCATTCGATGATGTGGCCGGCCAGACTGCCTCCAGCCAGGCGATCGTAGTCGGTGTGGTGCCAGTCGAACTCATGCATCAGGATGCCCAGCGCCACGGCCGAGTCGACGCAGCGGCCGGTGATGACGATCTGGGCACCGGCATCCAGTGCCGCCTTGATGGGCAACGCCCCCAAATATGCATTGGCGGTCACGACATGGGCGGGCAGGGGCGCACCGCTTTGCAGCTCCCGCACGGGAGGGTGAGCCTCGCGCAGCCGTGGCAGTAGCGGCGCCACGTCGTCGCCCGTGACCACGGCGATCCTGAGTGGTATCCCCAGCTCATCGGCGAGCGCCCTTAGCGCATCGGCGCAGCCTTGGGGGTTGACCCCGCCAGCATTGCTGACCACGCGGATACCCTTTGCGGAGATCTCCTTGAGCACGGAGCGCATGGCGACAGAGACAAAGTCGGTCGCGTAGCCAAGGGCGGGGTTCTTCATCCGGGCTGCCGCCAGGATCGACATGGTCAGTTCGGCCAGATAGTCGAACACCAGATAGTCGATCTGTCCGCTGCCCACCAGTTGTGGCGCGCCGACGCTGGAGTCGCCCCAGAATCCGGAGGCCCCGCCGATTCTCACAACCCTGCCGCGAGTGTTCTTGTCGCTCATTGCGGTTCGATGCCTGCGGCGCGGATGATCTGCTCCCATTTCTTCATGTCGGCTTCCTGAAAG
>JAEZLX010000132.1 GCA_023415035.1 Pseudomonadota bacterium
GCCGAACTGGGCGTCAGCTACGACACCCTGAACGGCTCGACGACCTCGGCCATGCTGTTCCACAACCGCGTCAAGGACCGCATCAGCAGTGGTGGCGACTGCACGGTGGCATGGATCTCCAGCTGCGCGGCGAACCCGACAGCCACCTACTCGATCAACATCGACGAAGGCAAGACCTGGGGCCTGGAGCTGAACAACCGCACGAAGCTCACCGACGCCCTGTCGCTGAGCGTGAGCTACACCTGGACCGACAGCGAAGCCGTCGTCAACGGCGCCAGGAGCGGCAAGCTCAGCGACACCGCCGAGCACATGGCATCGGCCCAGCTGCGCTATGACGTGAGCGAGCGCTGGAACCTGTGGCTGCGCGGCGACTACCGCGGCAAGAGCCGCCGCTTTGACGGCGACCCCGCCCAGCTGACGGGCGACAACCTGCGCGAATACCAGGCGCTGGGCGACCTCAAGGGTTTCGCGCTGTTCCACCTGGGCACCTCGTACAAGCTCTCCAGGAACGTGACGCTGGGCGCCACGGTCAACAACCTGTTCGACAAGGACTTCACCAAGTTCGTATCCTGGACCAACAGCGCCGGCGAAACGGTGTTCGGCAGCCCCTACTCCAAGACGGCCCAGTCCGTCCGCGGCACGGCACTGGGCGGCCGCACTTTCTGGCTGACCGCCAACGTGAATTTCTGATAATCCTGCCACTTCCGAAGGAACCTCTCGCATGAAAAAACAAGGACTTCTCAGGGCCGCCCTCGGCCTGGCCATGCTGGCCACCGGCGCACAGGCGATGGCCGAAGCGGCGCCGCAGGCCGTCACGGTCTACTCCTCGCGCATCGAGCAGCTGCTCAAGCCCACGCTGGACCGCTACACCAAGGAAACCGGCGTTAAGATCAACCTGCTGACCGACCGCGGCGGCTCGCTCACCGAGCGCCTGGCCTCCGAAGGCGCCAGTTCGCCGGCAGACGTGCTGATCACCGTCGACATGGGCGTGCTGTGGAACGCCGCCGAGCGCGGCCTGCTGCGCAAGGTCGACTCGCCCGTGCTCAACGCCAACGTGCCGGCCAATTTCCGCGACCCGGGCAACCGCTGGTGGGGCCTGTCGCAGCGCGAGCGCACGATCTTCTACGCGGCCGGCCGGGTCGATCCGAAGAACCTGTCCACCTATGAAGACCTGGCACTGCCGAAGTGGAAGGGCAAGCTGTGCCTGCGCACCAGCAAGCAGACCTACACGCAGTCGCTGACGGCCATGATGATCGCCAAGCACGGCGAGGCCAAGGCCGAGGAAATCGTGCGCGGCTGGGTCGCCAACCTGGCGACCGACGTCTTCACCAACGACGCGAGCCTGCTCAAGGCCATCGCGGCCGGCCAGTGCGACGTGGGCATTGCCAACACCTACTACTACGGCCGCATCCTATCCAAGGAGCCCGAGTTCAGCCAGCAGGTCAAGCTCTTCTGGGCCAACCAGGGCAAGGACGAAGGCGGCGCGCACGTCAACCTCTCCGGTGGCGGCGTCGCGGCACACGCCAAGAACCCCGAAGGCGCGCGCAAGCTGCTCGAGTGGCTGTCGTCGCAAGAAGTGCAGACCGCCTACACGCACGGCACCTTTGAGAGCCCGATCAACACGAAGGCCGAGGCCGATCCCATCGTGAAGGCCTGGGGCAAGTTCGTGCCCAGCCCGCTGAACGCAGCCGACATCGGCTCGCATCAGCCGGCCGCCATCCGATTGCTGGACCGCGTTGGCTACCGCTGATACACAGACACTCGCGGCCGACAGTTCCACTGCCATGCCCCTCCCACGGTCGTCCCGGCGGCCCTGGAGGGGCATGGCCGCTGTTGGACCGATCGCTCTGCTCACGCTCATTCCGCTGGGCGTGGTGATCGGGCTCGCGCTCACGCCGCAGCCCGAGATCTGGCAGCACCTGTGGCAGCACGTGCTGCCGCGCGTGCTGGCCAACACGGCGCTGCTCATGGTGCTGGTGTCCGTCGGCGTTCTGCTGGTGGGCGTGCCGCTGGCGTGGCTGACCACCATGTATGAATTCCCCGGGCGGCGCCTGTTCGCCTGGGCTCTGGTGCTGCCGCTGGCCATTCCCGCCTATGTGCTGGCCTTCGTGCAGATGGGCCTGTTCGAGTTCGCCGGGCCGGTGCAGCGCGCGATCCGGGCCATGTTCGGCTCCAGCCAGTGGTTCCCCGAGATCCGGGGCAGCCTCTGGGGGCTGACGCTTGTGCTCGTGTGCGCGTTCTACCCCTATGTCTATCTGCTGGCGCGCAGCGCCTTCCTGACCCAGGGCCGGCGCGCGATGGAAGCAGCGCAGTCGCTCGGTTGCTCGCCCGCCGGCGCCGTGCTGCGCGTGGCGGTGCCGATGGCCCGCCCCTGGATCGCCGCCGGACTCGCGCTGGTGCTGATGGAGGTGCTGGCCGATTTTGGCGCCGTGGCGGTGTTCAACTTCGACACTTTCACGACCGCGCTGTACAAGGCCTGGTGCGACCTGCACAACCTCGGCGCGGCAGCCCAGCTCGCGGCCCTGCTGATCCTGGTGGTGGTGGTGCTCATCGCGGCCGAGCAGCGCTCGCGCCTGGCCCAGCGCTACCACAGCGCCGCCAGCCGCCAG
>JAEZLX010000198.1 GCA_023415035.1 Pseudomonadota bacterium
CCTTCAAGCTGGTCAAGGTGGTCGAGGCCCTGCGCCGCCAGATCATCGCGCTCGGCGGCGAGATCCGCTTCCAGCACCAGGTGCGCGGTGTGCGTCTGGCCACCGGCGCCGACGGCCGCCAGCACCTGGCCGCGCTGACCGTGGAGCGACAGGACACGGGCGAACGACTGGAGATGCCGATGCGCCGGGCCATCTTCGCGCTCGGCCACAGCGCGCGCGACACCTTCACGATGCTGCACGACACGGGCGTGTTCCTCGAACCCAAGCCTTTTTCGATCGGCGTGCGCATCGAGCACCCGCAAAGCGTGATCGACCGCGCACGCTGGGGCCGCCACGCCAGCCATCCCCTGCTGGGCGCCGCCGACTACAAGCTCGTGCACCACGCCAGCAACGGCCGCACGGTCTACAGTTTCTGCATGTGCCCCGGCGGCACCGTGGTCGCGGCCACCAGCGAGCCCGGGCGCGTGGTCACCAACGGCATGAGCCAGTACTCGCGCGCCGAGCGCAACGCCAACGCCGGCATGGTGGTGGGCATCGACCCGGCGGACTTCCCCACACGCTTTCCGCAGGACAGGCCACTGTGGATCGCCGCCTTCGGCGGGACCGACGGCGCCCGCTACGCGGACGAAGCCCGGGCCCTGCAGGCCGAAGGTCGCGTCCACCCGCTCGCGGGCGTCGTGCTGCAGCGCGCACTGGAAGCTCGCGCCTTCGAGTACGGTGGTGACAGCTACGACGCCCCGGCGCAGCTCGTGGGCGACTTCCTCGCCAGCCACCCATCGAAAGCACTGGGCGGTGTCATCCCATCGTACCGCCCCGGCGTTCGGCTGGGCGACCTGGCCGAGGTGCTCCCGGGCTATGCCGTGGAAGCGATGCGCGAGGCACTGCCGGCCTTCGGCCGCAAGATCCGCGGCTACGACATGCCCGAGGCGGTGATGACAGCAGTAGAAACCCGCACCAGTTCGCCCCTGCGGCTCACGCGCGGCGAGGACTTCCAGAGCCTGAACACGCAGGGCCTGTACCCGGCCGGCGAAGGCGCCGGCTATGCCGGCGGCATCCTGTCGGCGGGGGTGGATGGCATCCGCGTGGCAGAGGCGGTGGCACAAAGCGTGCTCGCGGCAGCATAAACACAAGGTTACAACTGCCGCGCCAGCTTTACGCACGCGCCGATGTCGCTTGACACGCGACGCGCACGATGAAGGCTCATTCAACCCAAGGAGCTTTTCATCATGAAACTTCTTCGCAAGCCCATCGCCCTGCTGTCCATGTCCGCGCCTTTCGTGGCAGGCGCGATCGCCCTGTCCGCCAGTGGTCTGGCCCAGGCGGGCACCGAGAAGGCCCGTGTCGTGAGCAGCACCCCCATCTACCAAACCGTGTCGGTGCCGCGCGAAGTCTGCCGCGCCGAACAGGTGCTCGTGCCCGGCCGCACCAGCGGTGCCGGTGCCCTCATGGGCGGCATTGCAGGCGGCGCCATGGGCAACGCCATCGGCGGCGGCAGCGGCCGCGCCATCGCCACCGTGGTGGGCCTGATCGGCGGCGCCGTCATTGGCGACCGCATCGAGGGCCGCCAGCCCGACCGCTATGAGACCGTGCGGCGCTGCCAGACCGAGTACGTGTCCGAACAGCGCCCGGCCGGCTACAACGTGGTGTACGAGTACGCCGGCCGCCAATACACGATGCAGACGGCCCAGGCTCCCGGCCGCTTCGTCCAGGTGGACGTGACACCCCGCCAGTACGACCGCGGTTACGGCCGCCCGCAGCCGCGTCACCCGAACAACCCCTACGGCTACTGAATCCGGGCCGGCACGCGGGATGCCGGGCCTGCAGTAGCATGAGAGACGATGGCCTGCCGCGATGCGGCAGGCCTTGTTCTTGCTTGCCCGTCACGCCATGTACATCCCCCCGCACTTTGCCCAGAACCGGACCGAGGAGCTGCACCGCATCATCCGCTCGCACCCGCTCGGCATGCTGGTCACGCTCAACGGCGGCGCGCTCGACGCTGACCACATTCCCTTCGAATTCGATCCAGACGCCGGCACGCACGGCGTGCTGCGCGCCCACGTCGCTCGTGCCAACACGGTCTGGCAGCGCTGCCCCACCGGCACCGAGGTGCTGGTGGTGTTCCGCGGCGCCGAGGCCTATATCTCGCCCAACTGGTATCCCAGCAAGCACGAGGCGCACCGCCAGGTGCCGACCTGGAACTACGAAGTGGTGCACGCGCATGGTCTCATCACCGTGCACGACGACGAGCGCTACGTGCGCGGCGTGGTCGGGCGCCTGACGCGTGCCCACGAAGCCTCGGAACCCCGTCCCTGGAAGATGGGCGACTCGGTGCCCGAGTTCATCGACCAGATGCTGCGCAACACCGTGGGCATCGAGATCGCCATCACCTCGCTGGAAGGCAAGTCCAAGCTCAGCCAGAACAAGGAAGCACGCGACCGCCAGGGTGCAGCCATCCGGCTGGACGAACTCGGGAAGCCGAAACTGGCCGACCGGATGCGCGCGACCATCGACCCACAAGCCTGATAAAACGAAACCCGCCGGAAGGCGGGTTTCCTCATTCAGACCAGTCGAAGCCGGTGCATCAGAGCTGCTGCAGCGCGGCGATACGCTCTTCCATCGGCGGGTGGGTGCTGAACAGCTTGCCCAGGCTGCCCGTGATGCCCATGGCCTGCATGGTCTTGGGAAGCTCACCGGGCACCAGACCACCCAGGCGGGCCAGCGCGTTGATCTTGGGCTGCTTGCGGCCCATCAGCTGCACGGCACCGGCATCCGCGCGGAACTCGCGCTGGCGGCTGAACCAGGCCACGATGATGGCAGCGAGGAAACCCAGGATGATCTCCATCACGATGGACACGACCATGTAGCCGATGCCGGGGCCGCTGTTCTCGTTATCACGGCGCAGGAAGGCGTCCACCGCATAGCCGATCACGCGGCTGAGGAACACGACGAAGGTGTTCATCACACCCTGGATCAGCGTCATCGTGACCATGTCGCCATTGGCCACGTGGGCGACCTCGTGGCCGATCACGGCCTCGACCTCGTCGCGCGTCATGTTCTGCAGCAGGCCGGTGGACACAGCGACCAGCGCCGAGTTCTTGAAGGCGCCCGTGGCAAAGGCATTCGGCGCGCCGTCGTAGATCGCGACCTCGGGCATGCCGATGCCCGCCTTCTCGGCAAAGCGCTGCACCGTCTGCACGATCCAGGCCTCGTCGGCGTTCTGAGGCTGGCTGATGACGCGGGCGCCCGTGCTCATCTTGGCCATGGGCTTGCTCATCAGCAGCGAGATGAAGGCGCCGCCAAAGCCGATCACCAGCGAGAACACCGCCAGCGCGCCGGTGTTGAGGCCGTTGGAGGTCAGGAAACGGTCGACGCCCAGGATGCGGGTCGTGATCAGCAACACCGCCATCACGGCGACGTTGGTGAGAATCAGAAGGAAGATGCGCTTCATCGTGGCTCCATTCGGTACAGGGGGCGATCCGTTCTCGAGACCCGGAGGGTCCTCATTGGTTCCCGGCCAAGTCTGCGGACTGGCGACCGCCATCCGGATGCGGAAATCATACGGGAGGAAATGGTGTCGCCGATTCGAAAAAACAAGAGGTTTTCATCGATGACACGCCAGGTTTGACGGACGTTGCAGCCGACCTGGCGCCGGCGGCCGGAACACCTGGGTGTCGTCGTAGAACGCCGGCGTCTCGTTGGCCGCCCACCAGCCGGGCACCCCGAGCACGGGAAGCGGCGTGAACGGCTTGCCCGCCAGGCCGCCGGGCTGCAGCTGGCCGGCCAGCCAGCGGTCCCATGTCGCCCAGTCGTCGGCCAGGTCGTGTGGCACGCGGGCGATGAAGACATGGGCGGTGATGGCCTTGTACGGTGACACGAGCTTTTCCACCAGCGCGTGGCCGAACAGCACCAGCCGTGCCTGCGCCCAAAGCGGTCGCAGATCCACGAACAGTCGCGTCCAGTCGCGCGCCTGCAGGGCATCCCACAGCGCGTCCGGCGCCTGCAGCAGCGCCGCGTTCTCGTCGAACAGCGTCAGCGCGTCGCGCACTGGTCCGCGCACGGCCTGCACGCCCATGCGGGCAAGCTCGGCCGCCTGCAGCCGGTTCAGGCACCGCTTGGTGGCGGGAAACGTCCACCAGCACAAACCGTTCAGCAGGTCGTGCAGGTTGTCGCGCGTGGGGGCCGCACCGGTGTCGAAGATGAACTGCTCGTAGGCCATGCCCGGTGGCAAATCGTCCTGCGGCACGAAGCGCACGCCGGGCGCGGCGCCAGCGGTCAGGGCGTTGAGCGCGCCGGCCACGCTTTCACCCTCCCGGATACGGCGCTCGGCCTCCGCGCCCAGCCCGGCCAGCAGTGCCATCCAGGGCCGGCCCCAGTCGATCGCCGGCCACAACCCTTGGCCCGTGCGGCTCACACGCCGTCGGCCTGCTTCTGGCCGTTGCCGCCGCGCTTGTCGCGCACCGCCACGCGCGAGGTGCCCTCGTCGCGGAACTCGAAAGCCTGCGTCGCGGCCAGCAGCTTGGACAGCGTGGCATAGCCGTAGTTGCGCGGGTCGAACGAGGTCTTGTTGCCGATCTGGGTGCCGATGGAGCCCACGCGCGCCCAGCCGTCCTCGTCCTGCGAGGCGTGGACCGCGTAGCGCAGCAGATTCATCAGGCGCGTGTCCTGTCGCAGCTGGGCCGTGGGCACGCGCAGCGTCGCCGGCCGCGAAGGGATGCCGGGAGCCGGCACGTCCTCGGTCTCCGACGCCTTGCCCTGCTCGTCAGCAGCCGGTGACTGGGCCGGCTCGCTGCGTCGCGCGAGCTCTGGCGCCGGTGCTGCAGAAACGGCATCCTCGTCACTCACGAGCGACTCCAGGTAGAGGAAGCGCGAGCACGCGTTGACAAAGGGCTTGGGCGTCTGCGCGGCGCCGAAGCCATACACTGCGGCGCCCTTGGCGCGCAGGTGCATCACCAGCGGCGTGAAGTCGGCATCGGACGAGACAATGCCGAAGGCGTCCGGCCGCTCGGTGTAAAGCAGTTCCATAGCATCCACGGTCATCGCCATGTCGGTGGCGTTCTTGCGCTTGGAATAGTCGAACTGCTGGATCGGCCGGATCGCGAACTCCAGCAACCGGTTCTGCCATCCCTGCAGGCCCGACTTCGTCCAGTTGCCGTAGGCGCGCCGCACGTTGATCTCGCCCAGCGTGGACAGCTCGGTCAGTATCTCGTCGATCTTGTCCGCCGGCGCGTTGTCGGCGTCGATGAGCAGCGCGATGCGCATCTGGCGTTCGGTCTGCATGGACATTCTCCTTCCTTGGGCGGTTCGGGTGGGAGCAGATCAGGCTCAGGCGGCCACGCGCCAGCCCAGCTCCTCGCCATAGCGCAGGGGCTTGAGTTCGGCTTCGCCGAACGGGTAGCTGTCGGGCACCGTCCAGCACTGGCGGTTCAGCGTGATCGTGCCCTGGTTGCGCGGCAGGCCGTAGAAATCAGCCCCATGGTAGCTGGCAAAGCCTTCCAGCTTGTCCAGAGCGCCTGCCCTGTCGAAGGCCTCGGCGTAGAGCTCAATGGCCGCGTGGGCGGTGTAGCAGCCGGCGCAGCCCGTGGCGTGCTCCTTCAGATGGGCCGGGTGCGGCGCGCTGTCGGTGCCGAGGAAAAACTTCGGGCTGCCGCTGGTGGCGGCCTGCACCAGGGCCTGGCGGTGCGTCTCGCGCTTGAGCACGGGCAGGCAGTAGTAGTGCGGGCGGATGCCGCCGGTGAAGATGGCGTTGCGGTTGTACAGCAGGTGGTGCGCCGTGATGGTGGCCCCCAGGTTCGCATCCGCCTCGGCCACATACTGGGCCGCCTCCTTCGTCGTGATGTGTTCCATCACGATCTTCAGGCCGGGAAAGTCCTTGCGCAGCGGCGCCAGTTGCTGCTCGATGAACACCGCCTCGCGGTCGAACAGGTCCACCGCCGGATCGGTCACCTCGCCATGCACCAGCAGCAGCACGCCGGCCTTCTGCATGGCCTCCAGCGTCTTGTACGTCTTGCGGATGTCGGTGACACCGGCATCGCTGTTGGTGGTGGCGCCGGCCGGGTAGAGCTTGCAGGCAACCACACCGGCCTCTTTCGCGCGAACGATTTCCTCGGGCGGCAGGTTGTCCGTCAGGTACAGCGTCATCAGCGGCTCGAACGCCATGCCGGCCGGCACGGCGGCCAGGATGCGCTCCCGGTAGGCCCGGGCCTGCGCCACCGTGGTCACCGGGGGCTTGAGGTTGGGCATGATGATCGCCCGGCCGAATTGCGCCGCGGTGTGCGGCACCACCGTGCGCAGGGGCTCGCCGTCGCGCACGTGCAGGTGCCAGTCGTCGGGGCGGGTGATGGTCAGGGAGGTGATGTCGGTGCTCATGGTCATGCGTCTCGCGGGGATGGGGCATTGTCCCATGCCCTGCCGTGCGGCTCAGCCCACACCGTGTACCTGCGCCAGCGTCTGCAGGAAGGTCTGCGCCAGGCGCGAGGCCGACGACGCCGGACGCGAGACGGCCACGAAATCCACGGTATAGCCCAGCTCGGGCAGCGCCACGCGGCGCATCTCGCCCTGGTCCACGAAGATGGCGGCGTAGTGGTCGGGAAGGAAGCCCACGTAGCCGCCCGAGCGCACCAGCAGCGCCACCGCCTCCTGGTCATTGACCAGCGCGCCGCGCCGCAGGCCGAAGCGGCGTGTCACCTCCATGTTCGGCGAATGGAAGGCCAGTCCCGCGCAATCGGCGGCACGCACGTCGTCCAGCGTGGGCTGCCAGCGCGCGAACAGCGGGTGCTCCCGCCCGCAGTACAGGTACATCTGCTCCTGGAACAGCGTCAGGTAGCGCAGGCTGCGCGAGCGCCGGTGATCGGGGACGATGGCCAGATCGAGCGAGCCGTCAATGACGCCCGGCTCCAGCACGTTGAGCGCACCCACGGTCAACTCCAGCCCTACCTGCGGGGCCATGGCGCGGAATTCGCGCACGGAGCGGTCCACGCGCGCGGCCGGGTAGGTCACCGTCATGTCGAACAGCCCCAGCCTCAGGGTTCCCGTCAGCTCGCCGTGCATCTGGCCGACGCTGGCACGAAAGCCCTCCAGCGCCTCCAGCAGGCGCCGGGTGTCGGCATAGACGCGCCGGCCCTCCTCGGTCAGCGAAAAGCCACCGCGCCCGCGCCGGCACAGCACCAGACCCAGGCGCTGCTCCAGGTCCTTGACGTGCCGGCTGATGGTCGAGCGGCCGATGTTGAGCTCCAGCTCTGCGGCCGCCATGCCTCCGCAATCGACCACCGACCGGAACACCTTGAGCAGCCGGATGTCGGTGTCGCCAACCTGCCCCAGCCACGCCCGGGAATGCGCCATGGAAACGGACCTTTCAAAGTTTCATAAATATGCAACTGAACAGCGCCATGTTGCAGTTTAAAGAATCCGGCGTCCGGCCCACAATCGCCCCATTCATTTCCTCGTTCCACCTACTGTCACAGGATCTGCCGCCATGGACATGACCGACCTGAAAGCCACCGCCGGCCTGACGGCCGCCCAGCTCGACGCGCACTGGATGCCGTTCTCCGGCAACCGCCAGTTCAAGAAGGACCCGCGCCTGGTCACAGGCGGCGAAGGCGCCTACCTGATCGACGCCCAGGGCCGCCGCGTATACGACGGTCTCTCGGGCCTGTGGACCTGCGGTCTGGGCCACTGCCGTCGCGAGATCGCCGACGCCATCGCGCGCCAGGCCGCCACGCTCGACTACGCGCCCGCCTTCCAGTTCGGCCATCCCGCCGCCTTCCAGCTGGCCGAGAAGATCGTGCAGCACATGCCCGCCGGTCTGAACCGCGTCTTCTACACCGGCTCGGGCTCCGAGTCCGCCGACACGGCGCTGAAGATGGCGCGAGCCTACTGGCGTCTGAAGGGCCAGGCCAGCAAGACCCGATTCATCGGCCGCGAGAAGGGCTACCACGGCGTCAACTTCGGCGGCATCTCCGTCGGCGGCATTGGCGGCAACCGCAAGACGTTCGGGCAGGGCATCGAGGCCGACCACCTGCCCCATACCCAGCCGCCGGCCGGCTCCTTCATCCAGGGCATCCCCGCCGAGGGCGGCGAGGCGCTGGCCAACCGCCTGCTGGACATCATCGCGCTGCACGACGCGAGCAACATCGCGGCCGTGATCGTCGAGCCCTTCTCCGGCTCCGCCGGCGTGGTGGTGCCGCCGGCCGGTTACCTGCAGCGCCTGCGCGAGATCTGCACGCAGCACGACATCCTGCTGATCTTCGACGAGGTCATCACCGGCTTCGGCCGTTGCGGCGCCTGGACCGGCTCCGAGGCCTTCGGTGTCACGCCCGACATCCTGACCTTCGCCAAGCAGGTCACCAACGGCGCGGTGCCCATGGGCGGCGTGGTCGCCAGAACCGAGATCTATGACACCTTCATGGCCGCCGGCGGCCCCGAGTACATGGTCGAGTTCGCGCACGGCTACACCTACTCGGCACATCCCCTGGCCTGCGCCGCCGGCCTCGCTACTCTGGACCTGCTGGAGAAGGAGAACTCCCCCCAGATGGTGAAGGCTGTTGCCCCGCATTTCGAGAAGGCTGTCCACAGCCTGCACGGCGCCAGGCATGTGCAGGACATCCGCAACATCGGCCTGGCCGCCGGCCTGACGATCGCCCACGCACCGGGCGAGCCGGCCAAGCGTCCGTACGAGGTCGCGATGCATTGCTGGAAGAAGGGTTTCTACGTGCGCTACGGCGCCGACACCATCCAGCTGGCTCCGCCTTTCATCAGCACCCCCGCTGAAATCGACGCCCTTGTCAACGCCGTGGGCGAGGCGCTTGACGCGATCGCCTGATCGCGCAGCGCAGGCGCACTAGTCGGCCGCGGCTTCGGCGGCCGGCAGCTGCGCCTGCAGGTCGCGCCAGAACTCTTCAACGATGCGCTTGGCCTTGCGCGAGCCGGGACGTTCACGGTAGATGCGGATGTCCAGCGCGGTCTCGTACCCCTCGCCGGCCCTGACCAGCCGGCGGGCGGCCACTTCGCGCCGCACGGCGCTGGCCGGCAGAAAGGCCACGCCATGCCCTTCTAGCGCCATGGCCTTCAGGCCCTCCGACATGTCCGTCTCGTAGATCCGGTCCAGGTGGACCGGCGTCGCGCTCTGGCTCAGCAGATGGTCCACCGCGCGGCCCATGTAGGCCCCGGGCGCATAAGCCAGATAGGGCAGCGGATGCGCCGCGGTACCCGGCAGCACGTAGCGCGGTTCGCCGCGTTCGTCGGGCTTGACGTAGGGCGCCAGCGTCTCGCTGCCCAGCGGCAGCATTTCGTAGCGAGCGGGATCCAGCTGGATCGGCTGCGACGGGTGGTGGTAGGCAATCAGCAGATCGCAGTTGCCCTCCACCAGCCGCATCACGGCGTCGTGCACGTTCAGCGCGATCAACCGGCTCTTGATCGGCCGCCCGCCTTCACGCAGGCCCGACAGCCAGGCCGGGAAAAAGGTGAAGGTCAGCGTGTGCGGCACCGCGAACTCGATCACGTCCTGACCGGTCGAGGTGTGCGCGCGCAGCATGGCGCGCGTGTTCTGCAGCGCCTGCAGCATCTCCAGCGCCTGCCCGTACAGGGTCTGCCCGGCCGGCGTCAGCCGCGTGGGATAGGAGGAACGATCGACCAGATCGGTGCCGGCCCATGCCTCCAGCGACTGGATGCGGCGCGAGAAGGCCGGCTGGGTCACATGGCGCAACTGGGCCGACCGGCTGAAGCTGCGGGTCTCAGCCAGACTGACGAAATCTTCCAGCCACTTGGTGTCCATAGCCGCTGATTATGTCTGTTGCCACGGGCACCCCGGCGCCCAATCCTGGTCAACCATCGAGGTCCGCTTGGGCGCGCGCGACGTACAGTCGCTCCATGGCGTCGGCCGGCACGCGCTTCTCGGCGGCCTCGACGAGACGGCGGGCACGCTCGTGCGCACCGTCACCGCCCAGACGCAGCAGCCCGCTGGCATGTTCATACAGTACCACGGGCGACTCCGGGAACAGCGCGCAAGCGCGCTCGAAATGGTCCAGACCGGTCTGGCGCCGCACGCCATACGTCATGCCGCCAATCAGCTCTCCCACCTTGTCAATGATCTCAGCATGGAAGGCGCCCAGCGCCAGGTGGCCATCCACATGATCGGGCGCCAGCCGCATGACCTGCGCCAGCGCCGTGCGCACCTGGTTGCCGATGCCCTGGGCCAGCGCCTTGGCCACGCTGATGCCCTGGCTGTACCGCGCCAGCGCGTAGGCCTGCCAGTACCAGAGCTCCGGCCGCTGGCGATCCTGCTCCAGCAGCCGCCCCGCGAGCTCGACAACCTCGGACAGCAGTGCCTGACGCACGCTGTCGCGCGGCTCGACATACACCGCCTGTATGCTCGCCGCCTTCAGCGCCAGCCCCCAGCCTTCGGCCCCGAGCGACTGCGCGCGCTCGTGCGCCTGCATGAAATCGCCATTGTGGAACAACGTCCAGGCCTCCAGCACCCGCGACGACGCGGGCAGGCGCGCGCGATCGCAGGTATGCAGGCGTTTCCAGTTGTGCTCGACCTCCGCGGGGTCCAAGCGTCCAAGCACGGCGGTAGGCACCGTGGCCCATTCCGTATCGGTCAGCACCGAATTCATGAAACATTCTCCCGATAGGCACCGGCCAGCCGCCGCATGTGCGCCCGCTGATCCGGCGCCAGGCACGGCGACAGCAGCGTCAGCGTGTGGTACGCCCCGCGCAGCAACGCCCGTTGCGCATGCGCCTCTTCCAGCGCGTGGCGCGGATCGCACACATACTCGAAACTGAGCCAGTAGGTCAGCACCACCACCATGGCCGTCGCCATCGCATCGAGCTCCAGGGGACCGTCGCCCACGTCCACCGCGCCACTGTGCGCCATCGCCTCCAGCATCACGCGCAGCGCGCGCGTCTTCCGTTCGACCGCCGCCTGGCACCGCGTTTCGAGCACACGGTTGCGCGAGAGCAGGTCGTTGAGGTTGCGGTAAAGGAAGCGGTAGTCCCAGATCAGCTCGAACAGCGAGTGCAGGAAGAACCAGGCATCCTCGACATCACGAATCTCGTCCGCGGCGTCGAGCAGCCCTCCCAGCGCACGCTCATGGCGCTCGAACAGGGCATTGATGAGTTCATCCTTGGCCGGATAGTGGTAATAAAGATTGCCCGGGCTGATACCCAGTTCGGACGAAATCAACGTGGTGGAAACGTTCGGCTCGCCAAAGCGGTTGAACAAGGCCAGCGCAACCTCAAGGATGCGTTCGGCGGTGCGCCTTGGCGCCTTTTTCACCATGCGTGCAGCCTCCACGTCGCCGTGGCAGCGGTGCCTCCTGATCGTGTCTCACGCTGAGCATTGCATCCCGGGCGCATGCCGGCAGTTTAGTGGCCCCGGAGCGGCCCGTCTTGCTGCAACGCAGCAAGCATCAGGCGCCGCGGCCTGCCCGCGCAGCCGGCTTGCGCACGGTTTTGCGCGCCGCCGCCGGTCTGGCTTTGGCGGCCGGCTGTCGACTCCGCGCGAGCACACGGACCTGCATCTCCAGCTCTTCGACCCGCTCGCGCAATGCCGCCAGCTCCTGCGCGGACGGGATGCCCAGCTTGCCCAGCGCCGTGGCCACCCGATCCTCGAACAGCGTCTCCAGCCGGCCCCACTGGCCGCTGGCGCGCGACCCCGCGCCCGCAGCCAGGCTGCCGAATCGGCTGGCAGCTTCCTGCAAGCCCTCCTCTGCCGCGGCCTGCGTCCGGCGCTGCATCGTCTGACCCTCGCGCACCAGTGTCTCGAACACCTTGCCGCCTTCGGCCTGCGCCTTGGCAAAGGCGCCGAGGCCGGCGAGCCAGATCTGGTGCGCCGATTCGCGGATCGTATCGGTCAGTGACGTGAAGTCGGTGTCGGGAGTGTCCTTGTCGGTGCCGTTCTTTCGGGTGTTCATGATGAAAGGTCCCTGTGGTGCGTCGGGTGGATGTCATTCGCCGGGAATACCGGCAGCCTTCACTGTAGGATGGCCGATCCGGCGTTGGTAGGGTCCACCCTCTAGCGGCCCGCCGGTTCTACAATTTCCTCGCACTCACATTTCGTTTCCAGTTCTCACGGATCCGCCATGCCCGCTTCCAGCCCCAGTCCCGCCGATCTCTCCCACATCCAGCCGCGCGACAAGGCGGAAATCCTGGCCCAGGCCCTGCCGTACATCCGCAAGTACCACGGCAAAACCATGGTCATCAAGTACGGCGGCAACGCGATGACCGACCCCGCTCTGCAACAGGCCTTCGCCGAGGACGTGGTGCTGCTCAAGCTGGTGGGCATCAACCCGGTGGTGGTGCACGGTGGCGGCCCGCAAATCGAGACGCTGCTGCAGCGCCTGGGCAAGAAGGGCCAGTTCATCCAGGGCATGCGCGTGACCGACGCCGAGACCATGGAAGTGGTCGAGTGGGTGCTCGGCGGCGAGGTCCAGCAGGACATCGTTGGCCTGATCAACGCCGCCGGCGGCAAGGCCGTGGGCCTGACGGGCCGTGACGGCGCCATGATCCGCGCCCGCAAGCTGCGCCTGTCCGACCAGCAGGACCCCGCCGTCGAGCACGACGTCGGCCAGGTCGGCGACATCGTCTCGATCGACCCGTCGGTGGTCAAGGCCCTGCAGGACGACCAATTCATTCCGGTGGTCAGCCCCATCGGCTTCGGCGAGCAGAACGAGAGCTACAACATCAACGCCGACGTGGTCGCCGCCAAGCTGGCCACGGTGCTTCAGGCCGAGAAGCTGCTCATGCTGACCAACATCCGCGGCGTGCTCGACAAGGAAAGCAGGCTGCTGACCGAGCTGACGCCGCGCCGCATCGACGAGCTGTGCGCTGACGGCACCATCAGCGGCGGCATGATCCCCAAGATCGCCGGTGCGCTGGATGCGGCCAAGAGCGGCGTGCACGCGGTACACATCATCGACGGCCGCGTGCCGCACGCCCTACTGCTCGAAGTGCTGGGCGACGAGCCCTTCGGCACCATGATCAAGTCTTCCTGACCACGCCGGCGCATCGGCCCGACATCCGCACACCACCATGACCTCCAGCGCACCCGAGCTTTCCCCCGAGGCCGACAACGGCGCCGCACAGGCCATCGAGGCCACGCCCGATGCCGGAGCCCCCGCGCGCAAGCGGCCCAGGCCCGGCGAGCGCCGCGTGCAGATCCTGCAGGCGCTGGCGGCCATGCTGGAGCAGCCCGGCGGCGACCGTGTCACAACGGCGGCGCTGGCAGCGAAGCTGGAAGTGAGCGAGGCCGCGCTGTACCGGCATTTCGCCAGCAAGGCGCAGATGTTCGAGGGACTGATCGACTTCATCGAGCAGTCGGTTTTCGGCCTGGCCCAGCAGGTCAACGAGCGCGAGACCGACCCGGTGATGCGCTGCAGACGACTGGTCGGTCTGCTGCTGCAGTTCGGGCAGAAAAACCCCGGCATGACCCGCGTCATGGTGGGTGATGCGCTGGTGCTCGAACATGTGCGCCTGCAGGAGCGCATGAACCTGTTCTTCGACAAGATCGAGGCGACGCTGCGCCAGCACCTGCGCGAGGCGGCCACCGCCTCGGCAACGCCCTCCGTCGACGCCCAGGCCGACGCCTCGGCGATCACGGCCTTCTGCGTCGGACGGCTTCAGCGCTATGCGCGCAGCGGCTTCCGCCGCCAGCCCGACGAGCATCTGGAACACGCCCTCGCGCTGCTCCTGCCGGCCCAGCCGGCCTGACCCCCGCCGGTCACAAGGAAAAAGGCCCGCCACCTTCCGGTGTGCGGACCTTTTCACTGGCTTTCGCGGGTGATGCCTGATCTCAGCCGGCCAGCCAGCGCGCGGGAACCGTCACCAGCTGCGGGAACATCACGAGCAGGAAGATCAGCAGGAACTGCGCCGCCATGAAGGGCAGTACCCCCTTGGTCACATCGTCCATGCGCACCTTGCCCACGCCCGCCACCGCATTGAGCACCACGCCCACCGGCGGGGTGATCAGGCCGATGGCGTTGTTCATGATGAACAGCACGCCGAAGTACACCGGGTCGATGCCCGCCGCCTTGACCACCGGCATCAGCACCGGCGTGAGGATGAGCACCGTCGGGGTCATGTCCAGCGCCGTGCCCACCACCATCACCAGCAGCATGATCAGGGCCATGAGCAGCTTGGGATGCTCCAGGAACGGCTCCAGCAGCGCGATCATCGTCGCAGGCAGGTTGGCCACCGTGATCAGCCAGGCGCTGACCATCGACGCGG
>JAEZLX010000056.1 GCA_023415035.1 Pseudomonadota bacterium
GTAGGCGCCCATGCTGTTGCTGATGTAGCTGCTGTCGTGGGGGATGAAGAAGGCGTGGCGTGCCGGCGGCACCAGCGGGGAGGCGCGATAGTCCGTCAGCGCGATCACGTCCACGCCGGCCTGTGCCGCCGCATGGGCCACCTCGACGACGCTGCGGGTGTAGGGTGCCACGCTGGCGACCACGAGCACGTCGTCCGGCTCCAGCTGAGCAAGGCCCTCGGCGACGCCGAGTCCGGGGCCGTCAAGCAGGGAGACATCGGCCCGCACCATGCCCAGCCCATAGGTCAGGAAGCTCGCCAGCGAGTGGATCTGGCGCAGGCCGTGCACGCGCACGCGGCGTGCCGTCGCCAGCCGTTGCGCGGCGCTTCTGAGCTCATGAACCTCCAGTTGCGACAGGAACCCCTCGACGTTGTTGATGGACTCCTGCGCCAGCTTCACCACCACGTCCATCTCGGTCGCGGGCTCCCGTGCCACCGGCCGGTCCATCAGGCGGTGCGCCTGCTGCGTGTAGAAGTGGCGCGAGCTGCGGCTGAGGCTGTCGCGGAACACGGCCTGGAAGTCGGCAAAACCGCTGAAACCCAGCCGTGTGGCCAGCCGCGTGAGCGTTGAGGGGTTGACGCCGAAGTCGTCCGACAGCTCGGTGATGGTGCGGAAGGCCACCGCCTCGGGTTGTGCCACGAGCCTGGCGAGCACGGCGTGCGCCTTGCTGCCGAGCGATACGGGGGCTTCGCCGCGGCCGATGGCCACGGCCAGTTCACGCAGGGCTTCGATGGAGCGGGGAACGTGGGAGCTGTCCTTGGGCATGTTGCGCGTGGTTCCAGGGTGTGTCCGGCATCGGCAGCTTACGACAGTGTTCCGTTCCTCAGGTGGTACAGCGGCCTGACCGAGCGTCCGGTGTGGATTTGCCAGTCGACCGCGCTGCTGCCGATCCGGATGAGGGCGGTCGCCAGCGTATTTTCGCGATCACTGTCCGCGGGGTCGTCGCGGAAGATCGGAAAGCGCGCATGGCCCTGATCGAACAGGATGGCCAGCGGATCGGGCGCGACGGCGCGTGCCGCGGCTTCGGCCAGCAGCGCCTCGCCCCGCAGCTGGCGGTGCCCCGAGGAGCCGGTGACGATCTGGGGCTGATGGGCCATGGCCGGGTGGATCATGTGGTTCGCGTGCAGCGAGGGCTGCTCCAGCCGGCGAACCGAGCACAGCTCGGCGTTGAACTCGATGCTGTACAGCTGAGCGAAACCGGCCTGACCGAGGGTGAGGTGAAAGCCGCCCGCACGCGGTGCCTCTTGCAGCAGGCGTATGCCGGCTTCGATCGAAGGCTGGTCGAGAAGGGCACGTGCCAGCACCATGCGCGGCAGGCCGTCGCTCGCGTGAAGGGTGCGCAGGTTGTTGACGGTGACGGCCAGGCCATGGCCGGTGACGGCGATGGTGTGGCCGGGCAGCGAGCCGGGATAGACCACGGCGGCGAAGCGGGTGCCGCCGTCGACATGGATCTCGGCCAGCGCGCAGCGCCCGAGCAGGCCCGGGTCACCATCCTCGTTGTGCGCGAATCGGGGTGTCGTGCCGGGCAGCTGCACGGTGGTACAGCCGTCCGGTGTCATGGCCCAGACGTCGCCGCGGCAGTTCCAGGCAAAGACCTCGTCCCAGGCCAGGCCAAGGCCGCTGGCCAGACCTTGCAGTTCCTGCCAGCAGGCAGGTTGCAGCTGGCGGGTGCGCTCGGCCATGCGGGTCAGGGCGGGGCTGTCGCGCCAGCGCATGACCTCGGCCCAGGCCGCACCCGGCCGCAACACCTCGTGGACCGCCTGCGCGCCGAAGCGCCCGAGGGCGGCCCCGACGTCGAAGGGCGTGCCCTGGATTTTCAGATGGGAAAGCATCCTGTGCTATTCGACGTGCTGCAGGAACTCCCGCAGCCGGGGATTGGTGGGGTTGTTGGTGAGCTCGACGGGTGGCCCGTCGACGGTGATGTGGCCGTGTTCCATGAAGATCAGGCGGGTGCCGACCTGCCGCGCGAACGCGATCTCGTGCGTGACCACGACCATGGTCATGCCCTCCTCGGCCAGGGCCTGCATGACGCGCAGCACCTCCTGGCGAAGCTCGGGATCGAGGGCGGAGGTGGGTTCATCGAACAGCATGAGTCGGGGCCTGACGGCCAGCGCCCGCGCGATCGCCACGCGCTGCTGCTGGCCCCCCGAGAGCTGGCTCGGGTAGTGGTTCGCGCGCTCGGCCAGGCCGACCTTGCGCAGCAGTTCGGTGGCCTGCTCGTGCGCCAGGGCTCTGGGCGTGCCGCGCACGTGGCGCGGGCCGAAGGCCACGTTTTCCAGCGCGGTCATCTGCGGGAACAGGTTGAACTGCTGGAACACCATGCCCGCCTCCTGGCGGATCTCGCGCACCGTGGAGGGGCCGGCGCGCACGCTGCGGCCATCCACGATCAGGTCGCCGCCATCGATGGATTCCAGCGCGTTGATGCAGCGAAGCAGGGTGGACTTGCCCGAGCCCGAGGGCCCGATCAGCACCACGACCTCGCCGGCGTGGATGCGCAGGTCCACGCCATCGAGCACCACGGTCTTGCCGAAGCACTTGCGCACCTGCCGGAACTCGACCATGGTCGGGGTGCCGTCAGCGGGAAGCCGGGCGATGGGGGAGCTTGGCGTCGTGCTCATAGGATGCGCATCCTCTTTTCCAGCGTCCTCAGCGCGAAGGTGAGCGCGCCGATCATGCACAGGTAGATGACGGCCACGGCCGTCCAGATCTCCACCGCGCGGAAGTTGGCGGCCATGATCTCCTGGCCCTGTCGCGTGAGCTCGCCGACGCCGATGACGATGAACAGCGAGGTGTCCTTGAGGCTGACGATGAACTGGTTGCCCAGTGGCGGTGTCATGCGGCGGAAGGCCACCGGGCCGACCACGAAGGCCAGTACGCGCCAGGTCGGCAGGCCCAGCGCCAGGCCGGCCTCGCGCAGGCCGTTGGGCACCGAGAGAAAGGCGCCGCGCACGATCTCGGCGATGTAGGCGCCGGAGTTCACGATGATCGATGTGACGGCCGCGGTCATCGGGTCCACGCGGATGTCCGCCAGCACCGGCAGCGCGAAGTAGATGAACATCACCTGCACCACGATGGGGGTGCCGCGCACCAGCTCGATATAGGTGAAGGCGATGAGGTCGAGCAGGCGGTTGCCATAGGCGCGCATCAGGCCGAACAGTATGCCGACCGCGGTGCCGCCGAGCAGGCCGACCACCGTGATGAACACGGTGAGCTTGGCACCCTGCATGAGGGCCGGAAAGGCATCGACGATGACGGACCAGTCAAAATCCATGACAGGGTGCTCCGCTGTGTGCCGGATGGGTCACTTCTTCGGCGGTTCGGTGTTGAACCACTTCCTGTAGATCGCGTCGTAGCGGCCGTCGGCCTTGATCCTGGCCAGCGCCTCGTTGACGCGCGGCACGAGCGGACTGCCCTTGGGAAAGCCGATGCCGTATTCGTGCGCCATCATCTGCGAGCCGACCACCTTGGTCTTGCCCTTGCCTGCGGTCGCTGCGAAGTACAGCAC
>JAEZLX010000062.1 GCA_023415035.1 Pseudomonadota bacterium
GCATCGCGGCAGCCAGGATCCTTCAGCATGGCGCGGCGCACGTCCATGCACATCATGTTGGCTGTGCCTTCCCAGACGCTGTTCAGCGGCGCTTCGCGGTACAGGCGGGCCATTGGTCCATCTTCCACAAAGCCGTTGCCTCCGTGGCATTGCAACGCCTCGTTGGCAACTGCCACCGCACGCGAGCAGTTGAAGTATTTGGCCATCGGCGTTGTGATGCGGGCAAACGCCTTTTCCCTGGCGTCGGTTTCGATGTGGTCGGTTGCCCTGGCAACGCGCAAGGCCAGCAAGGTGGACGCCTCGACTTCAACCGCCATGTCGGCCAGAACGTTCGCCATCATCGGACGCCTGGCCAGGCTGGAGCCAAATCCGCCGCGTGTGGTGGTGTGATTCAGCGTGAGGGTCAGCATTTGCCGCATGAGACCAGCCGAGCCAACGGCAAAGTCCAGGCGAGTCAGGTGTGCATGCGAGAGGATTTCGCGCAAGCCCTTGCCTTCTTCTCCGACCCGAATGGCCAGCGTGCCGGCGTACTCGACTTCACTGGAGGCGTTGGACTTGTTGCCAGCCTTGTCCTTGAGACGCTGCAGGAAAAAGTGGTTGTGGCTGCCGTCCGGCAAGGTACGCGGCAGGAAGAAGCAAGTGACTTCGCCATTGACCTTGGCCAGTGTGAAGAACCCATCCGACTGGGGGACCGAGCAAAACCATTTGTGGCCTGTCAGCTCGTACCAATGTGCCACCGCTCCATGGTAATCGGCCGAATGTGAATACACCGCAGTGGTCTGGGTCTCCCGAAGGTCCGAGCCACCCTGTTTCTCGGTCATGGCGTAGCCCACGACGACCGAGGGCTTGTCCGCGACCTCGCGGCGGCTGAATTCATAGACTGTGCCCAATGACTTTTCCGCCCAGATCTTCAGGGCAGGCTCACGCATGAAGCCAGCGTGCGCGGCATAAGCCATACCCGTTGGGCAGCCCGTTCCTTGCTCTACCTGATTCCAGAGGTAGGACAGAACGGCTCGCGCAAAGTGGGGATGCTTTTCCTTCGCGGTCCATGCCAGTGTTGGGACTTCATGCTTCCAGGCCAACGACATCAACTGGTGCCAGGAAGGATGCAGGTCCACCCAGTCGACCCGGTTTCCGTATCGGTCGTGCGTTTTCAGCTCCGGGATGAAGCGGTTTGCCTGACGCGCGAGTTCCTGCACTTCTTCACTGCCAGCCAGTTGCCCGATGGCAGATGCCTTGGCTGCGGCCCAGGGGGCTTCGCGCTCGATCGCGGCTTTCAGAACGGCATCACCCTCGAACGCATTGAAGCCAAACGGAAAGTCCGCCTGGTTCCTGACGACATGTGTCGAGAAGCGGTCTGGCTGCTTTGCAGGGGCAGTGGCCTGTGCGGGAAGGGGGGCGTTCACTGTTGTCTCCTGGTCTTGTGGTGGATGAGGGTGACCTTGCCATGAGGCAGCACGGTGGCGCAGCAGACATCGGCGATCTGGCTGGCCAGGCTGTGCACCGCCTCCAGCCCGTGATGCCCTGCAACATCAAAGTCCGCATTGAGCGGCGACAGCGGGCCGATCAGGCTTTCCATGAAGCCACCCACGATGACGGTGGCCGCAATCGTGGGATCGATGTCCGTTCGGAAGTCGCCCCGTTCCTGCCCAGCTTTGACGATCCGCATGATCTGCTTGCTGACGGCGTGGCGATACAACAGCCGGGCCTCATCCAGCTCCTTGTCACAAGGCTCCGCGATCAAGGCGTAGGCCAGTCGGCGGTTGCGCATGGCACGCTCGACAAAGGTGGACACCGCGACGTGAAGGTTCTGCTGGGGTGCATCCTCACTGTCCGCGATGGCCTGAAGCACGTCCACTTCCCGTTGGGAGACGATGGAGAGCACTTCAACGAACAGGTCGGCCTTGGACGGGAAGTAGCGATAAACCGAGCCGGTGGCAACGCCTGCGGAAGAAGCGACGTGGCTGATCTGTGCCTCGCTCCATCCGCCTTCGGAGACCAGCCGCCGGGCAGCCGCGAGTATCAAAGCGCGCTTGTCGGCCAGGCGGGCCTCGATTTGCTCGGTTTTGCGGTACGCCATGAAGAAGTGAACCAGGATTCATTGATAGTGTGAATCCTAGTTCATATTTTTCGTGACAGCAAGTCAGAACACGTCAGCGGAGGTCGAAAGCCGGGGCGGAATACTTTTGACAAGAAATGGGGAAGACCGGGGTGGGCTGACGGCATCCCCCGAGATATCCGTACTTGGCCGGTTCGCCGCTTGCCGTGAAGCCAGCTGCTTCAGGTGCGGTGCATGAGCAAAAAAAGAAAACCCAGCCGAAGCTGGGTGGAACACCACAAGGGTGCCGGCCCAGGGAGGTACGGCCGGGTGCTTTGCGGGGCACAACTGGATGTTACTGTTTGTAATAGTTGGTGTACTTAGGGGTTCTACGTAGATTGTTTCGTGGATACGAATTTTCTCACCATGATCGAGGCACGGGCGGTTCCTGGCCTCCGTTGACCAAGGGTGCTTCCTTGAGCCTCTTTACCTTCCCGGGTACGGGCCGACGCTTGCAGTTTCCCGGGTCAGATGCGCGGCGGATCGCTTTCGCGTTCGGGATGACGGTGTCGCGCCAACGCGGAAACGAAGGCCTGAGTCGCGCGCTTGTCGGCGTGCTCACAGATAATCAGTCCGGGATCTTCTCCGTCCAAAGGAATGCCAGCCTTCTCGATCAGCGCACGCCCCGCTCCCACCACAAGCATCGTCTTGCCATGACGGTACTGATCGCGCAGGAATTCCAGTGCAAGACCGTTGCCTGCGAGCAGCGTGACGGCCTCTTCGCCGTCAGGGATCACGACGGCATCGAACAGGGCGGATGGATGGTTTTCGAGCGAGGCATCCGCATCGAGGGCGCTGCCGTCATCGGCGGCTATTACCCCGATGCGCGGCCCAACCAGGCGGGCCACCGCTCCTGCGGCCATCAGCGCGTCAGCCACCGTGATGACGGATTGGGCTTGCACGCCCGCGTCGGCCAGGATAGCGACCTTGCGCGTGGCAATGCCGCCGTCCCCCGGGCGTGCCAGCAGCGACAGCGACGGCGAGTGGGTGACTTCGGGCGCGCTGGCGTTCTCGAGGGCGCGTGGCATCGGTTCCGGCAACTTCAGACCCAGGCCGGCGGCCACGGCCTTCGCGAGATCGTCGGACACGTTGCGCAACATGGCAAGCGTCCGCACTCGGATGGCGGGCACCGTGACCTTGCTCAGCTCGAACCGGAACGCATCCGCGATGTGCTTCTTCTCGTGCGGCGCCTGGCTTTCGTAGAAGAGGGCAGCCTGCTGATAGTGCTCGGCAAACTTTTCCGGTTTGCCCCGCAGTTCTTGCGTCTGCACCGTTTCCGGAAAGGCCATGAAGCCTGCCGTGCCGGCCTGGAACGGGCAGCCGCCAGCGAGCGAGTTGGGCTCATAGGCCACACGGCCCCGATGGATGGCCTGTCGGTGCATGCCCTCGCGCTGGTGGTTGTGCACCGGCGCCAGCGGCGCGTTGATCGGAATCTCGTGGAAGTTGGGGCCACCCAGGCGGCTCAGCTGGGTGTCCACATAGGAGTGGATGCGGCCGGCCAGCAGCGGGTCATTGGTGAAATCGATGCCGGGCACCACATGCGCGGCGCAGAAGGCGACCTGCTCGGTCTCGGCGAAGAAGTTGTCGGGATTGCGGTCCAGCACCATGCGGCCGATGGGCGTCACGGGCACCAGCTCCTCGGGAATGAGCTTGGTCGGGTCCAGCACATCGAAACTGAACTGCTCGGCCTGCTCTTCGGTGAACACCTGCACACCAAGCTCCCACTCGGGGTATTGTCCCGCCTCGATCGCCTCCCAGAGATCGCGGCGGTGGTAGTCCGGGTCGGCGCCGGAGATCTTGACCGCCTCTTCCCAGACGTGGGAGTGGGTGCCCAGTTTCGGGTTCCAGTGGAACTTGACCAGGTGTGATTCACCCTCGGCGTTGACGAAGCGGAAGGTGTGAACGCCGAAGCCCTGCATCATGCGGTAGCTGCGCGGAATGCCCCGGTCGGACATCACCCACATGAGCATGTGGGTGGACTCGGGCATCAAGGAAACGAAATCCCAGAACGTGTCGTGCGCGCTGGCAGCCTGAGGCATGCCATGGTGCGGCTCCGGCTTGACCGCATGCACCAGGTCCGGGAACTTCATCGCGTCCTGGATGAAGAACACAGGGATATTGTTGCCGACCAGATCCCAGTTGCCCTGGTCGGTATAGAACTTCACCGCAAAGCCTCGCGCGTCGCGAGCCGTGTCCTTCGAGCCGCGTTCGCCCGCGACGGTGGAAAAGCGCACGAACACGGGTGTGCGTTTGCCCGCTTCGGCAAAAAGGGCGGCGCATGTGAGTTCCGGGATGCCTTCGTAACATTCGAAGAAGCCATGTGCCGCCGATCCGCGCGCGTGCACGATGCGCTCGGGGATGCGCTCATGGTCGAAATGGGTCAGCTTCTCACGCAGGATGAAGTCCTTGAGCAGGGCAGGGCCTCGCAGTCCCGCCTTGAGCGAGTGCTGGTTGTCGGCCACAGGTACGCCCTGGTTGGTCGTCAGGATCTGACCGCCCGAGTCGGCACGCACACGAGGCAGCTCGCCTGTCGCGGCGTTCACCCCCTCGCGTGCCTTGGTGCCGGTCTTGCCGGAGCTGTTGGCCTCGGACAGGGTGCTGGCGCCCACGGACGGGTCTGCGGGCTTCACCGTGGCCCCAGCGAACGGGCAGGCAGCCGCCTCACCATATTCGCCAGCCTTGTTGGCGTTATAGGGAAACGCCGCCGTGGTATCGCCAGTGGCCTTCGCCTGCTTCAATGCGGGCTTTCGCGCATTGTCGGGCGGCGCTGCATTGGGAGCGCTGTCGGTGTTCAGGTAGGCGGATTCCAGTGCACGGGGTGTATTGCCGGATACGGCGGGCGATTTCCTGTTCCTGTTGCGCGAAGCCATCAGCGTCTCCTTCATGTGGTTGGCGCTCCGGAAGGAGCAGCGAGCGGCCGCTACCGTGCAGCGAACGCAGATCCAAAACGCTGTCTGCCTCGGACCCTGACCCATTGTGGAAAGCGCAGTGCCAGATGTCGGTCGGCCGGCACCCGTCTGGCTTGTAGGAGACGTCTGATCACCAGGCAGCGCGAGGTACGGCAAGAGCTGCCGGCTGGCTTCAGGAAGTTTGGCGACGAAGCGCTTCAGGACTTTTCATGGATAGAGTCCTTACCCATCCTTGTGGCAATCAATAACAAAAAAGGCCCCGGAGGGCCTTTTTCATGCGAGCGGGTGCGATCAGGTCGGGCTGATCGGCGCAGGCTTGGTCGGCTTCGGCTTGGCCGGGGCCGTCGGAGCCGGGCTGGTCGGGGTCGGTTGGGTGGGGCCGGGCTGAGCGGCAGGAGGCGGGTTGCCGTCGCTCTTGTTTGCTTCATGAAAGGCGTAACTGCCAATGGCAAGAGCACCCACGAGGCCAATGGTGGCCTGACTGCCAGCGCCAGCACCGCCGGCAGCATTGGCGTTGGCCGTTTGGGTATTCAGTGCGCGGCAGTTGGCATAAGTTCTCTCTTTGAGCCTGTCGTGTTGTTGCGGTGTTGAATCTGCGCTAGATCTGACGTGGCGGTTTCAGGAAGATGCCCAGCAGAAAGCAGGCCATCATGGCGTTGGCCGGTATGTGAAACGGGTAGTCCACCCAGGCGTGCAGCGCCGTGGCCAGCAGGCCCAGGGCGGCGGCTTTTTGCAGCGCAGGCATGTCGCGGCCGCCGCGATCGGCCTGCGCCGGCGTGGCGAAACCCTGCCGCAGGCGCTGCGCCACCAGCCACATCAACGCAGCGGCCAGCAGCACAGCGGCCAGGCCCAGTTCCATGAGCAACTGCAGGTAGTCGTTGTGGGCCATGTCGATCAGGTATCGACCCAGCTCCGGCGGTTGCCAGACGGCGTAGAGGTTCGCGTAGGTGCCAGGCCCGCTGCCCCAGGGCCACCAGGCCAGTGCTGCCTGCCAGGTGGTGTGGCGCATCAGCGCGCGGGTGGCGTCGTCGGCCAGCAGGCGGCCGGCCTCGAAGCGGGCCGCCCATTCCCAGCCGGCGGCCACCAGGGCCAGGCCCAGCAGGGCCGCCATGCCACTCAGCAGCCAGCGCCGGCGCAGCCCGCCTGCGGGGCTTTCGCGACCGCTGGGCTGCCCCAGCAGCCAAGGCAGGCCCAGCACCAGCACCAGCACGCCCGTGGCAATGCCGGTGAGCTTGCGCACCCGGTCCTTGCCCACCCGGATGCCCCGGGCCAGCAGTTCCTTGTGCATGCGGGGCCAGCCGTATTCCCCCTTCACCTCGGCGTGGATGGCGCGCATGTACGCCA
>JAEZLX010000118.1 GCA_023415035.1 Pseudomonadota bacterium
GGCCAGGATGGTGCGTTCCTTGTGGTGCACGCCCCAGCGCGCGTCTGGTGCATCGTCGCCCGTTAGCACGGCCTTCACGCCCGGCAGCGCCTTTGCCGCCGACGTGTCGATCGACACGATGCGCGCATGCGGGTAGGGGCTGCGGAGCACCCGCCCATGGAGCATGCCGGGAAACTTCACGTCTCCCGCGTATTCGGCGCGGCCCATCACCTTGGCGCGCGCCGACAGTTGGGGCACGTTCGTGCCCAAGCTAGATGCAGTCATATCTTTTCTTCAGTCTGCGCGGATCCCCAGTTCCTTGATGAGCTTGCCCATGACCTCGTACTCCTCGGCATTGGTCTTGCGCAGCACATCGGGCGAACCACCGGCGGGGAGGGCACCGAAGGTCGCCATCTTCTTCACCACGTCGGGCATCTTCACGATTTCGTTCAGGTGCTCGTTGAGCAGCTTCACCACCTCGGCAGGCGTGCCCTTGGGCGCGAAGAAGCCGTTCCAGGAGCCAACCACCACGTCCTTGTAGCCCTGCTTTAAAATAGTCTTCACGCCAGGCGCCAGCGCCGTGCGCTCCGACTCGGAAACGGCCACCGCCTTGAGCTTGCCTTCGGCGATGTACTGGGTCACGGGGCCCAGCGTCACCCAGGCCGTATCCACGTGGCCACCCACCACGTCCGTCACCGACGGACCCACGCCGCGGTAGGCCACGTGCGTGGCGCTCACGCCGGCAGCGCGGTTGAGCCATTCGGCGGCCACGTGCATGGGCGAGCCTGCACCGGGGCTGGCGTAGGTCACGCTCTTGCCACTCTTGAGCTTGCCCACCATGTCGGCGACGTTGTTGATGCCGGCAGAGGGATGGGCCACCAGCACCAGCGGCTGCGTCGCCGTCTTGATCACCGGCTCGAAGCCGTTGAGCACGTCGTAGGTATTGCCCGCCGACAGCTTCAGCACGAAGGGTGCCGTCGTGAACGGGTTCGGCGTGAACAGCAGGGTATAGCCGTCGGGCTTGGCCTTGCCCACATAGGCATTGCCCACCGTGCCGCCGGCGCCGGGGCGGTTGTCGATCACCACGGGCTTTTTCAGGCGTTCGGACAGCTTCTCGGCAAAGGTCCGGGCCATGGCGTCGGTATCACCACCAGGCGGATAGGCCACCACCACCGTGATGGGCTTGGACGGATAGGCATCGGCCAGGGCATGACCCGTGGCCATCAGGGCCGCGGCCATGAGAGGGGCCACCACCAAGGTACGACGAACTGCTTTCATCTTCACTGCACTCCTGTTTTCGGGACTGGACATCGCGAGGCATGCATCCCACGCCGGTTCACGATTGAAACAACGATTCATAAGGGAAGCGTGATCATGCTAACGAGCTTGTTGTTGACCAATCAACAGGGTATGTCCTGATCTTAACCTCTTGACAACCTTTTGTTGACCAATCAACAGCAAAAATCTGGCAAGCAATCGCCGTGCCTGAATGCACAATCGGGCCATGAAAAAAATGGAAGACGAACGCAGCCCCCCCCTCCAGGAACAGAACCCTTGGGAACACGTTTCACCGGACGGCCAGAACCTGCAGGTGGAGGACTTCATCACGGTGCTCTTCAGCCACGTCAGCAACGAGCTGCGGCGCAAGGTCACCGTGCCCTACGCCACCCGGCACGGTCTCACGGTGCCCGAATGGCGCATCCTGTGCCTGATCGGCCAGGCCCGCAGCCTGCCCTTCACCGAACTGGTGGTCCAGTCCACGTCCGACAAGGCCCTGGTCAGCCGCACCCTCAAGACCTTGGTGGAACGCGGCCTGGTACGCACCGAAACGGTGGGAGCCAACTGGCGCCAGGGCGTGATCTGCCACACCACGCCCGCCGGCCAGCGGATGTACAAGAAGGTGATGCCTGAAGCACGTCGGGCCCAGGCCCAGATGATTCTGGCGCTGGACCCTGAGGAGCGGCGCGTCATGCACCGCGCGCTGCTGCGCCTCAGCGCCCTTTGCGCAGCGCCCGACTGAGTTCGGCCAGCGCCTCCAGATCCGAGGGCGTGTCGATGTCCATCACGCAGCCCGGGTCGTCCACAGGCACGGGCATGCAGCCTGCTTCGCGCAGCAGTGGTGCCGCGCCCTGTTCGCCCGTCAGGGCCAGCAGGCGCTCGCGCCAGGCAGCCGGGAAACGCACCGGATGGCCCAGCCGGTCCTGCCAGCAGGCACGTGCCGGCTGCTCCAGGGGGACAGCCTCGGCGACGCGGCGCAGCGTCGCAGGTTGAATCAGGGGGAGATCGGCCGGCAGCACGAGCCAGCCGTCGGCATCGGCGGTGGCACGCACCGCCGCGGCGATCGCGTCGCCCATGCCTTCATGGGGACCGCGTTCGATATGCCAGCGCAAGCCGCTTTGCGCCACGCTGTCCTGCACATGCGCCAGCACCGGCTTGCCCTCGAGCAGTGCATCAAGCTTGTGCGTGGTGCCACCCGCCGCACGAAAACGCCGGCCGGCACCGGCGGCCAAGATCAGGACGCAGGGGCCGGCCGGCGCGGTCATGGCAAGAACCTCAGATGTCGAGCACCAGGCGGCCGCTCTTGCAACCGGAGACGCACACCATCATCACGTTGTTCTTGGCACGCTCGGCCGCTGTCAGCACCGAATCGCGGTGATCCGGCTCGCCCTCCAGCACGCGCGTCTCGCACGAGCCGCAGATGCCTTCCTCGCAGCTGAAGGCCACATCGGCCTTGATGTCGATCAGGCACTGGTGCAGCGACTTCTCGGGCGTGACCTCGAAGGTCTTGCCGCTACGGCGCAGCTCGACCGTGTAGGTCTGGCGGGCATCGGCGGACGCCGCCACCTCGACCGCCGCGAAGCGTTCGATGTGGGCGTTGACGTGACCCAGATCCGCGCATTCCTTCTCGAAGGCGTCGAGCATGATGGTCGGGCCGCACGCATAGTAGTGCTCGCCGGCGGCCGGCTGGCGGCGAGCCAGCAGCGCGCGCAGGTCCGGCGGGCCACCTCTTTCGTCGTCGAAGTGCCACGTCACGGGCACACCCAGCGCCTCGATCTCCGCCACGAAGGCCGCGCTCATGCGCGAACGCGCAAAGTACATGAACTCGAAGCTCTTGCCGATGGCCTTCAGGCGGCGCGCCATGCACAGCATGGGCGTAACGCCGATGCCGCCAGCCACCAGCACCGAGTGCGTGGCGTCCTCGTGCAGCGGAAAGTTGTTGCGCGGGGCGCTGATCGTCAGTCGCGTGCCCACGCGCAGCTGCTCGTGCACACAGCGCGATCCGCCACGGCTGGCCCGGTCCTTGAGCACGCCCACCACATAACGGTGGTTTTCCGTGCAGTCGTTGAACAGCGAATAGCTGCGGATCATGCCATTGGGCAGGTGCAGGTCGATGTGCGACCCCGCCTCGAAGGCCGGGAATGTCCCGCCGTCGACGGGCCTGAGCTCGACGCTGATGATCTCGTCGGCTTCATGGCGCAGTGTGTGGACCCAGGCTTGCAAGGTGGGGGCATTGCTCATCGTCTTGACCCGTAAATGGTTGATCGTGCCTCACCCGGCCTCAGGCGGCGGACTGCTGCTCCAGCTGCTTGGCCGCCAGGCCGCGCAGGTGACGGCGCAGACGCACCAGGCCCATGTCGTGCTGGTACAGGTGCTCGCGCTTGTTGGCGTCCGGCTCCATGTTCTCGACGGCCATGCGATCCTGCTCCAGCACGTGCCAGTGGCGCTCTTCCAGACGGTTCTTGTACAGGAAGCGCCAGGTGTCGCGCTGCCAGTCGCTGACCTTGCGGCAGCGCCAGTGGAACACACCCGAGGCACGGTTGCTGATGGGCGTGTAGCTGCCGATGATGGTGAAGTTGCCGCCGGGGCCGCCGGTCTTCGGATACGGGATCTCCAGGCGCATGACGTGGATGCCCATGTCCATCCATTCGGTCCAGTCGAAGTTCACGCCGCGCTGGCCCTTCTTCTCGAACGCGAAGCCGTTCTCGAGGTCGCGGATCTGGAACTCGGCGGTCATGTCGCCTTCGCTCATCGAGTGCGACTGCTTGTGCAGGTACGCGCCGTGCATCGGGTCCATGACGTTGTCGATCACGTAGCGGTAGTCGCAGCCCCACTCCGTGTAGCACAGGAACGAGGACCACTCGGGCGAGGTCAGCTCCTCGGGCAGCTGCAGCGCCGGTGCCTCATCCAGCGCTGGGTTGCTCGCGTTGTAGACGAAGATAGCGCCGTTGGACTCGGCGGTGTGGAAGCTGCGGGTCGGGCGCGAGCCTTCGAGCTTGCAGCCGGGGCTGCCGGGCACGCGCATCACGGTGCCGTCACAACGAACCTCGACGCCATGGTAGGGGCAGGCGATGCGGTCGCCCAGGGTCACGCCCAGCGACAGCGGCGCGCCGCGGTGGGGGCAGTGGTCTTCCAGCGCGTGCACCTTGCCGGCCGCATCGCGCCACAGCACGATCTTGTAGCCCAGGCGGCGCAGCGAGATGGGGTTTTCCTTCACGAAGCTCGACGGGCAGACGGGGAACCAGAGGTCCTTCAGACCCACCTCCAGCGCGGCATCGATCGGGTCGAGCTGGACATTGACGACAGCGGTGTTCATCGTGGTGTACTCCTGTGGTGGTTTCAGGCGCCCAGGCGGGCCATTTCCTGACGGTAGCTTTCTTCGGTCCAGGGCTGGCCGTTGGGGCCTGCCGGGCCGGCCATGTTCAGGTAGGCCACCAGGCCCGCCAGGTCATGGATGCCTTGCGCGAAAGCGCGCTCGATCGAGTCGCCCAGCAGGTTCTCGTACGTCGTGGGCGGCGCACTGCGGTTCTGATGGGTTTCGTTGTAGAGATCCTGGGTACGCATGGGTAACTCCTCGGGTATGTCGGTAAGGGGCTCGAAACGGGCGGGCCTCTGGCGGCCTCAGCCCTTGGGCTTGTCGGTCATGAAGCGGCCGCTGGGCGCTTCGGCGTTGACCTGGCGACGCGTGTTGCCGTCGATGCCACCCTTGATCGCCCACTCGGCGAACACGGTCGGGCCCGGCGTGAACTCGCGCGGAATCCAGTCGGCGGTGAGCTCGTCCTCGTCGGTGTAGTACTCGACCAGGGCACCGGCCGGGCTCTCGAAGTACCAGAACATGGCCGACGAGATCGGGTGACGGCCCGGGCCCAGCTCGGTCTTCCAGCCCTGGCGCGACATGTGCATGCCGCCGCCCACCACCTCGTGCAGGTCGCGCACCGTGAAGGCCACATGGTTCAGGCCCTTGCGCGCCTGCGGCGGCTGCAGCAGGAACAGGTCGTGGTGGCCGCCCTCGGGCGCGCAGCGCATGAAGTGGCCGCGCTCCGGGTAACGGTCGGAGATCACGAAGCCCAGCTTGTTCTCGTAGAAACGGGTCACCGCGGCCAGGTCCTCGACGAAGAACACCACGTGGCCCACCTCGACCGGCGTGGCGCGCTCATAGGCGGGTGCCGGGCTGTTGACGCGGCGGCGCTCGCTCCAGGTGTTGGTCACTGCCGAAGACAGCTCCACCGGGCGCTTGCGCGTGACCTGCACGCGCACGGCCAGGCCGTTGGGGTCGGTGCAGCCGACGCGCAGGCCGTCATCGACGAAGCCCGGCTCGTCCTTCAGGCTGGCGCGCAGCTCGTCCAGCTCGGCGGCCGTGCCCACGGCCCAGACCACCTCGCGCAGGGTCGGGTCGGGCTCCACGCCCGCCGGCAGGCCCGGCTTGTCGCTGTGCGCCACGATCACGCGGCAGCCATTGAGCGACTCGAACACCAGTTGCTGCGGCTCCTCGGCCACCAGCGTCAGCCCCCAGTCCGTGAAGAACCGGCGGCACGTTTGCAGATCGGCAGCGCCGAACGTGACTTCGTCAATACCTTGAATTGTCATGATGCAGAAGACTCCTGCCCCTTGTCGCGCTTGACCTTGGACAGCGGGTGGGTGGGCGGATAGGTCGGGATCACCGGCTTGGGGCTGCCCACGATCACGCACATCAGGGCTTCCTCGTCCCCGATGTTGACCACGCCGCGGTACACACCGACGGGCCAGGAAACCAGGTCACGCTCGCCGGCTTCCATCTCCCAGGTCTCGCCATTGAGTTCGGCGATCAGCTTGACGCGTCCGCGCAGGACGAAAAACACCTCCTCGACATCGGTGTGGATGTGCAGAGGACCTTCGGCGCCGACGGGCAGGATCATGGTCGAGAACGTGAAGTGCTCGGCCGGCACCGTGTTGGCATCACTGGCCACGCCGGTGGCGCCAGTGCCAATGTAGCGCATTTGCGCGCGACGGTACTTCGGATCGAAATCAGCCTGGAACTTCAGGGCATCCCAGTCGTAACGACGGGTGGCGCGGGTGGCCACTCGGGTCTTCATCCATTCCGCCAGGCTCATGCCGGCGGGCGGCTGATAGGTCACGGGTTCGGACGAGGATGAGGCAGACACCATTTCCAGACTCCTTCGGTTTTACTGATAAAATTTCGTTTCTCTATTGAAACGATCATAGTGTAATCTTGGGCCTGTCAAGGGGTCAAGAAAAGTCCGAGTGATTTACTCCGCATAGGCGTGCGGACAGGACAGCCGCGCGGCGTGCGCGGCGGCGGCAACGCCCTAAAATGGGCAGACAGCCCCCAGCGGTCAGGCCAGCCCGGGCGCTGAAGCGGCCGGACCACATCCCGGAGGAGACACAGGATATGCGCATACTGATTGCCGAAGACGACCAGGTGCTGGCCGACGGGTTGCTGCGCAGCTTGCGCGCCGCCGGCGCCGCGGTCGATCACGTCGCATCCGGCAACGAGGCCGACGCGGCGCTGATGATCAACAGCGAGTTCGACCTGCTGATCCTGGATCTGGGGCTGCCCGGCATGCACGGGCTGGACGTGCTCAAGCGCCTGCGCTCGCGCGGCTCCTCCCTGCCGGTGCTGATCCTCACCGCCGCCGACAGCGTCGAGGAACGCGTCAAGGGCCTGGACTACGGTGCCGACGACTACATGGCCAAACCCTTCTCGCTGCAGGAGCTGGAGGCACGCGTGCGCGCCCTCACGCGCCGCGGCATGGGCGCCACCAGCTCCACCATCAAGCACGGCCCGCTGATCTACGACCAAGCCGGCCGCGTGGCCACCATCGACGGCAAGATGGTCGAGCTCTCGGCGCGCGAGCTGGGCCTGCTGGAGGTGCTGCTGCAGCGCGCCGGGCGCCTGGTCAGCAAGGACCAGCTCGTCGAGCGCCTGTGCGAGTGGGGCGAGGAGGTGAGCAACAACGCCATCGAGGTGTACATCCACCGCCTGCGCAAGAAGATCGAGAAAGGCCCGATCCGCATCGCCACCGTCCGCGGCCTGGGCTATTGCCTTGAAAAGATCCCCGGCTGACCGCTCGCCCCCCTCGGGCGAATCGCGCGTCCCGACCGACGAGCGCTACGGGCCGGTCTCCTTCGGCCTGTTCCAGCGCGAGCAGCGCAGCCTGTTCGGCGAGATCCTTGACTGGATGCTCACCCCGCTGCTGCTGCTGTGGCCGCTGTCGCTGGCGCTGACATGGTTTGTCGCCCAGGGCATCGCCAGCAAGCCCTTCGACCGTGCCCTGGCGTTCAACCTGCAGGCGCTCACGCAGTTCGTGGAGGCGCACGAGGGCAAGGTGGGCTTTCACCTCACTCCACAGGCGCGCGACCTGCTGCGCGCCGACGATACCGACCTTGTCTATTACCAGGTCGCCATCCAGGGAGGCCCTGTCATCAGCGGCGAACCCGATTTTCCGGCGCCGTCCGGCATCGAGACCCCTTTGCCCGGCGCCGCCCGCCTGCGCGACGACATCGTGCGCGGTGACGAGGTGCGCGTGGCCTATGTGTGGCTGGCGCGCGGCGGGCAGCAGGTGCTGATGCAGGTGGCCGAAACGCGCGGCAAGCGCTCCACGCTGGCCACCGAGATCATCAAGGGCGTGATGGTGCCGCAGTTCGTCATCCTGCCGCTGGCGGTGCTGCTGGTGTGGATGGCGCTGGTGCGGGGCATCCGCCCGCTGAGCGACCTGGAGCAGAAGATCCGCGCGCGCAAGCCCGACGATCTCAGCCCCATCGAGGAAACCTATGTGCCGCAGGAGGTCGCGCCACTGGTCTCCTCGATCAACGACCTGCTCACGCGCCTGCGGGTCTCGCTCTCCACCCAGCGCCGCTTCCTGGCCGACGCCGCGCACCAGCTCAAGACGCCGCTGGCCGGCCTGCGCATGCAGGCTGAGATCGCGCAGCGCGAAGGCGACGTGGCCGACATCCGTGGCAGCCTGGAGCAGATCGCCCGCTCAAGCACGCGCGCCACCCACACGGTCAATCAGCTGCTGGCGCTGGCCCGAGCCGAAACCACGGGCCGCACGCTGCCCACGGCGCAGATCGACCTGGCCCAGCTGGTGACGGAGGTGGTGCAGGACTCGGTGCCGCGCGCGCTGGAGCACGGCGTGGACCTGGGCTACGAAAGCCCGGATGACGCGAACACGCCTTGCATGCTCGACGGCAACCCGACCCTGCTCAAGGAAATGACCCGCAACCTCGTGGACAACGCCATCAACTACTCCGGCAAGGGCGGCGTGGTGACTGTGCGGGTGCTCACCGACCGCTTCAGCGGCGTGCACGTGCTGCAGGTCGAGGACAACGGCCCGGGCATCCCGGAGAACGAGCGCGAGCTGGTGCTGCAGCCTTTCTACCGCGCGCTGGGCACCAACGTGGACGGGTCGGGCCTGGGCCTGGCCATCGTCCACGAGATCGCCCAGCAACACAACGCCATCCTGCTGATGGAGGACGCCCACCCGAACGCCAGCCCCAGGGGGCTGCGCGTGTCGGTGCGGTTCCGTCCGCGCTGAGGACGCAGCGCGGTCTCAGGCCGCCGGCTTGTAGACGTTCAGCTCCAGGTGCTCGCGCTCGATCACGCGCGCCGTGGAGGGCAGGGCGGCAAAGCGCTGGGCCAGCGCCCAGGCCGACTTCTTCGTGGTCGGGTCGATGCCGGCGAAGCCGCCCCAGCGCAGCAGCGTGAGCGCATAGGCGTCCAGCGCCGAGGGCTTCTCGCCGCACAGCCAGGGCGAGGCCTTGGCCGCCAGGGCGTCGATCTCGTCGAGCAGGCTGTCGTAGGCCTTCACCGCGAAGTCCCGCACGGCCTTCTGCGTGGCCTCGTCCCCGGCGAACTTGCCCGGCTTGAACACGTGCGTAAAGGTCGGATGCACGGTGTTGTTCATCCACGCCAGGGTCGAGAGCGCGCGCGTGCGGGCGATGCCGCCCGCCGGCAGGATGCCCGCCTCGGGAAACTTCGCATCCAGGTGCAGCAGGATGGCCACGATCTGCGTAACCACCTCGCCGTCGTCCACCAGCACCGGCACCTGGCCACGCGGGTTCAGTGCCAGGTACTCGGGGGACAGCTGCTCACCCTTGTGCAGCCTGACCATCACCGGCTCGAACCCGGCGCCCGTGAGCTCCAGCATCGAGTGCGGAACGAAGGAACAGGCGCCGGGGGCGTAGTAGAGCTTGAGGCTCATGAACGAAGTCTCCTGATTGATTTGTTGGGGAACGGGATCACTGAAGGTGCTGACCGACGATGCCCGCAATCTCGAACATCGTCACCTGGTCCTTGCCGAAGACGGGCCGCAGCCTGTCGTCGGCGTTGATTTTGCGCTTATCCACGGCATCCTGCAGGCCATTGGCCTTGATGTAGTCCCACAGCTTCTTGACCACCTCGGGGCGCGAGACCGGCTCGGCACCGATGACGGCGGCCAGCGCAGCGCTGGGCTGTTTGCCTGCCGCGGCGGACGCCTTGCGCGGCGCCTTTTCCTTCTTCGCGGCGGCGGCCTTCTTGGCCGGCGCCGCCTTTTTCGCCGGCGTGCGCGCGGCCGGGCCCGCAGCGGTCTTGCGCGACGGGTATTTGCTCTCGCGCGGCTCGAATTCGAAATTCACCTTGCCTGCCGCCGCGTCCCAGACCAGGAAGGCCTTGAACGAGCGGCGCGTGCGCATGGAGACAAACTTGTCCAGCAGGTCGGTCTTGCCGGTGGACAGGAGCTTGCCCATCTGTTCGGGCGAGACGGGCTGCTGGAGGATGACCTTGCCGCTCTTGAAGGTGCAGCTGGGCGTGGGCTGGGCCAGCGTCGGCACCGCCTTGCTGCACACGTAGTTGGAGCCGTGTTCGACGACCGGTGCGCCGCACACCGGGCAGGCCCCCAGGCTCGGTTGGCCAGACAGGTCTACCAGCTCGCCGGTTTCCTCGTCCTTGCCGTCGTCGCCGAAGTCGAACTCCAGCTTCCAGTTGCGGTCCTCTTCGCTGTACTTGAGCGAGAGCTCGGCCACGAAGGGCCAGCCGGCCTTGGAGCGGAAGCCCTCCAGAGGGCCGATGTGCCGGTCACGCAGGAAGGCCTCGGCCTCCTCCACCTCGAAGGTGCGGCCGGCCGGCGACTTGGTGAATGAGAAACCGCAGCCCTCGCTGTGACCGTCGGCGCCCGTGCAGGCATAGCGGCGGTAGTTTTCCTTGACCACACCGCCGCACTGCGGGCAAGGTGCGGCGAGGGTGGCGTAGTTGCCCGGCACGGTATCGCGGTCGTATTCCTTGGCCTTGCGCACCAGGCGCTCGGTCATGGCGGCGATCTCGGCCATGAAGGCGTCGCGCGAGAGCTTGCCGTGCTCCATCTGCGCCAGCTTGTACTCCCACTCGCCGGTGAGCTCGGGCTTGGTCAGCTCCTCCACCTCCAGCCCGCGCAGCAGCGTCATGAGCTGGAAGGCCTTGGCCGTGGGGATGAGCTCGCGCCCTTCGCGCAGCAGGTACTTCTCTGTCAGCAGACCTTCGATGATGGCTGCGCGCGTGGCCGGGGTGCCCAGGCCCTTTTCCTGCATGGCCTCGCGCAGTTCGTCATCGTCCACCAGCTTGCCCGCGCCTTCCATGGCGCCCAGCAGCGTGGCTTCGGTGTAGCGCGCCGGCGGACGGGTCTTGAGTCCCTTGGCCTCGACCGACTCGGTGCGCACGGTCTCGCCCTCGCGCACCGGCACCAGGTTCTGGCCCTTGTCGCCGTCCTTGGCGCCCTCGACGTCCTCGGCGGCCTCCTTGCCGTACACCGCCATCCAGCCGGGCTTGACCAGCACCTTGCCTTCGGTCTTGAAGTGGTGGTTGAGCACCTTGGAGATGCGCGTCGTCACCATGAACTCGGCGCTGGGGAAAAACACCGCGATGAAGCGGCGCACCACCAGGTCGTAGAGCTTCTGCTCGGCCTCGGAAAGGCCGCTGGGCTTCTGCAGGGTCGGGATGATGGCGAAGTGGTCCGACACCTTGCTGTTGTCGAAGATGCGCTTGCTGGGGCGGATGTAACCGTTGTCCAGCGCGGTCTTCGCATGCGGTGCCAGATGACCCATGCCGCTGCCCGCCAGCATCTCGAAGGTCTGCTTCACGGTGCCCAGGTAATCTTCGGGCAGGGCGCGCGAGTCCGTCCGCGGGTAGGTCAGGGCCTTGTGCCGCTCGTACAGGCTCTGCGCCAGTTGCAGCGTGGTCTTGGCCGAGAAGCCGAAGCGGCCGTTGGCCTCGCGCTGCAGGCTCGTCAGGTCGTACAGCAGGCCGCAGGCCTGGGTCGTGGGCTTGCGCTCCTCGGTCACGCTGGCGGCCTTGCCGCGCACCGCCCCGACGATCGCCTGCGCCTCGCGCAGATCCCAGAGCCTGTCGGCGCGCAGGTCGGGGTCGGCATCCTCGCCGCCGGGCTTCCTGAACGCCGGGTCGAACCACTTGCCCGGGTACTCGCCGGCCTCGGCCAGGAACGAGGCGAGGATCTCCCAGTAATCGCGCGCCCGGTGGGCGCGGATCTTCTCCTCGCGCTCGACCACGTTGGACAGGGTCGGCGTCTGCACCCGGCCCACGGTAGTCAGGAAAAAGCCCCCGTCGCGCGAGTTGAACGCCGTCATCGCGCGCGTGCCGTTGATGCCCACCAGCCAGTCGGCTTCGGAGCGGCTGCGCGCGGCATCGGCCAGGCCCCGCATCTGCTCGTCGCTGCGCAGTTTCTCGAAGCCGTCGCGGATGGCCTGCTGGGTCATGGACTGCAGCCACAGGCGCTGCACCGGCTTGCCCAGCGGCTTGCCGCCGCCGGCGTACTGCTCGATCAGGCGGAAGATCAGTTCACCCTCGCGGCCCGCGTCACAGGCGTTGATGAGGCGGTCCACGTCCTTGCGGCGCGCCAGCTTGACGACCGCGTTCAGGCGCGACTTCGTCTTGTCGATCGGCTTGAGCTCGAAGAACGGCGGCAGCACCGGCAGGTGGGTGAAGCTCCACTTGCCCCGCTTGACGTCGAACTGCTCGGGTGCGGCAATCTCCACCAGGTGGCCGACGGCCGAGGTGACGATGTATTGCTCGTTCTCGAAATACTCGTCGTGCTTGTCGAACTTGCCCACGACCGGCGTGAGCGCACGAACGATGTCCTGCGCCACGGATGGTTTCTCGGCAATGACCAGTGTTTTGTTCATCTCTACAATTCGTCTTCACGCGCGTGTACACGCGCACGTGGGAGCGCGCACACACGCGCGCACCTGCATGAAACAACCTTACCAAAATTTCCGGACGTGACGAAAACGCCCTCCCGCGAGCCCGGCAACGGCAAAACCCCCACCCGGCGCATCCAGACCCGCCGCTCGGGTGTCCATGGCAAGGGCGTGTTCGCGCTGGTGGATCTCGCCGAAGGCGAAACGCTGATCGAATACACGGGCGAGTTCATCACCTGGGCGGAGGCCCTGCGCCGCCACCCGCACGACCCGTCCGACCCGCATCACACCTTCTATTTCCACATCGACGAGGACCACGTCATCGACGCCAAATACGGCGGCAATTCCTCGCGCTGGATCAACCACAGCTGCGACCCCAACTGCGAGGCCGAGGTGGACAACGGCCGGGTGTTCATCCGCGCGCTGCGCAACATCCACGCGGGCGAGGAACTGTTTTACGACTACGGCCTCGTCATCGACGAGCCCTACACCAAGGCCCTGAAGGCGCAGTACCCCTGCTGGTGCGGCGCCAAGGGCTGCCGCGGCACGCTGCTGGCGCCCAAGCGGGCTGGCAAGGCCTCGAAACTGGGCTGAACAAGGCCATGACCACCCCCCCCGCGACGGCTGCATCGCTCCTCGCCCACGCCGAATCGGTGTGGCAGGCCGTGGCGCCGGTGCTGCCCGGCTTTACCGTCGAGGTGGTGCCGTCCATCGACTCCACCAACACCGAGCTGATGCGCCGCGCCCGCACCGGCCAGGACGCTCCGACGCTGCTGGTGGCCGAAACCCAGACCGCCGGACGCGGCCGCATGGGCAAGAGCTGGCACAGCCGGCCGGGCCAGTCGCTGACCTTCTCGCTGTCCCTGCCGCTGGCACCCGCCGACTGGTCGGGCCTGTCGCTGGCCGTGGGCGTGAGCCTGGCCGAAAGCCTGCACCCCGAGGTCCGGCTCAAGTGGCCCAACGACCTGTGGTGGCAGGGCCGCAAGCTCGGCGGCATCCTGGTCGAGACCGCCAGCGCTGGCCAGGGCGCCCAGGCACCGCGCACCCTGGTGGTGGGCGTGGGCCTGAACATCAACCGTCCGGACGCCGCCGCCACCGCCCCCGCCGCGCCACAGGCCCTGCCGCCCGTGCCACCTGCGGGTGTGGCAGAACTGCTTCTGGGGGTGACCGCGGGCGAGCTGCTCGGACAGGTCGTGCCGCCCCTGGTGCGGGATATCCGGCGCTTTGCCAACGCCGGTTTTGCCGCCTTCGCCACGCGTTTCGCGGCCCGCGACGCGCTGCAAGGACGCGAGGTGCTGCTCAGCGACGGCAGCAGCGGCACGGCCGCCGGCGTCGGCACGCAGGGTGGCCTGCTGGTGCGCCTGGCCAATGGCACCCTGCGCGAGATCACCAGTGCCGAAGTGAGCGTGCGCCCATGCTGAGAGTCGTGATCATCCTGCTGGCCCTGGCCAATGCCGCGTATTTCGCCTGGACGCAGGGCTACCTCGCCCCGCTGGGCATGGCCCCCGACGACCCCACCGAGCCCCAGCGCCTGCAGGAGCAGGTCAATCCGGCCATGGTCCGCCTGCTCAACGCCTCGGCGCCGCCCACCCTGCCGGCGTCAGCCCCGGCGGCACCAGCCTTGCCGTCACCCGCCCCCGCGGTCGCCGCCAGCGAACCCTCCCCGGAGCCCGCGCCGACAGTCGCGGCGGCTCCGCTGCCCACCGCCTGCTGGCGCGCGGGCGGCTTCACCGAAGCCCAGGCCCGCCAGCTGCGCACGGCACTGGGCGGCGTGGCCGGACTGCAGGGGCTGTGGAAGATGGCCGAGGTACAGACCGGCGGCCGCTGGGTGGTCTACATGGGCAAGCTCAGCGCCGACGCCATGCAGCGCAAGAAGACCGAGCTGCGCGAACTGAAGGTCGACTTCCGCGAGGTGCGCGTGCCGCACCTGAGCCCGGGCCTGGCCCTGGGGACCTACTCGAGCGAAGCCGCCGCCCAGCAGGGCCTGCAGGAGGTCACCCGCAAGGGCGTGCGCACCGCCCGCGTGGCCCAGGAACGCGAGGAAAGCGCCAGCTACACCCTCACCCTGCCGGCAGTCACGGCACCCCAGCGGGAACAGGTCCAGGCCCTCCTCGGCGACAAGACCCTCAGCGCCTGCGAATGACCCGCTGAAAAAACAAAACCGGGGCCCAAACGGCCCCGGTTCAGGAACAAGCACAACGCCCCTTGCGGCCCCAGCACCCACGGAACCGGCTTTGCCGGGCCGTAGGGTGCGTCCCCCCTCGAAGCGCCGACAGGCGCGCTACGGAGGGGGGAAGCGGCGTCAGCCGCGCAGGGGGGTGTCCCTTACTTCGCCACCACGCGCGCCATTTCCAGGCACTTGTTGGAGTAGCCCCACTCGTTGTCGTACCAGGCCACGACCTTCACGAAGGTCTTGTCCAGGGCGATGCCAGCCTCGGCATCGAACACCGAGGTGCAGGTCTCGCCGCGGAAGTCGGTGGCCACCACCTTGTCTTCCGTGTAGCCCAGCACGCCCTTTAGCGCGCCTTCGGACTGCGCCTTCATCTCGGCACAGATTTCCTCGTAGGTGGCCTCGCTGTTCAGCTCCACGGTCAGGTCGACCACGGACACGTCGGAGGTGGGCACGCGGAAGCTCATACCTGTCAGCTTCTTGTTCAGCTCGGGAATCACCACGCCCACGGCCTTGGCGGCACCGGTGCTCGACGGGATGATGTTTTCCAAGATGCCGCGGCCACCGCGCCAGTCCTTGTTGGACGGGCCGTCCACGGTCTTCTGCGTGGCGGTGGCGGCGTGCACGGTCGTCATCAGGCCGCGCTTGATGCCCCACTTGTCGTTCAGCACCTTGGCCACGGGAGCCAGGCAGTTGGTCGTGCAGGAGGCGTTGGAGATGATGTCCTGGCCGGCGTAGGTCTTGTCGTTCACGCCGTACACGAACATGGGGGTCGCATCCTTGGAGGGAGCGGACATGATGACCTTCCTGGCGCCGGCCGCGATGTGCTTGCGGGCGGTTTCGTCGGTCAGGAACAGGCCCGTGGATTCGATCACCACGTCGGCGCCCACTTCGTTCCACTTCAGGTTGGCGGGATCGCGCTCCTGCGTCAGGCGGATCTTCTTGCCGTTGACGATCAGGGTGTTGCCCTCGACCGCGATCGTGCCCTTGAAGCGGCCATGGACGCTGTCGTACTGCAGCATGTAGGCCAGGTAGTCGGGCTCCAGCAGATCGTTGATGCCGACGATCTCGATGTCCGGGAAATTCTGGACCGCGCTGCGCAGCACGTTGCGCCCGATGCGGCCGAAGCCGTTGATGCCGACTTTGATGGTCATGACCTGTACTCCTGTGGATGAATAAACAAAGAAACCGGAACCGTTGCGATCACTTGCCGAGCACGACACGCACCGTGTCGACGACGTTGGCCGGGGTGAAGCCGAAGTGCTGGAACAGCACCGGCGCGGGGGCCGATTCGCCGTAGGTGTCGATGCCGACCACGGCCGACACGCCATACTTCCACCAGCCGTCGGTCGCGCCCATCTCGACCGCGATGCGCGGCAGGCCTGCCGGCAGCACCGCGGTCTTGTAGGCCGCGTCCTGGCGGTCGAACGTGGTGCTCGAGGGCATGGAGACCACGCGCACCGCGATCTTGTGTTCCTTGGCCAGCACTTCCTGCGCCTTGAGCGCCAGCTGCACCTCGGAACCGGTGGCGATGATGACGGCCTGAGCCTTCTTCTTCAGGCCCACCTCGCTGGGCTCGGCCAGCACGTAGGCACCCTTGCTGATGTCCTCCAGGCCCGCCTTGGGCAGGTAGGGCAGGTTCTGGCGCGACAGGCACAGCGCCGTGGGGCGGCTGGTGTTCTGCAGCGCGACGGCCCACGCCACGGCGGTCTCGGCGGTGTCGGCCGGACGCCAGACGTCCAGGTTGGGGATCAGGCGCAGGCTGGCGACGTGCTCGATCGACTGGTGGGTCGGGCCGTCCTCGCCCAGACCGATGGAATCGTGCGTGAAGACGTGGATCACGCGCTGCTTCATCAGCGCCGCCATCCGGATGGCGTTGCGGCTGTAGTCGCTGAACGTCAGGAAGGTGCCGCCGTAGGGGATGAAGCCGCCGTGCAGCGCCACGCCGTTCATGATCGCGGCCATGCCGAACTCGCGCACGCCATAGTTGATGTGGCGGCCCACCTTGCCGTCCTCGGTCCTGACCACGTCACCGTTGCCGTCCACGCGGAAGGCCGGGGTGGACTTGGTGTTGGTCAGGTTGGAGCCGGTCAGGTCGGCCGAGCCGCCCAGCAGCTCGGGCAGCGCGGCGGTGAAGGCTTCCAGGGCGATCTGGCTGGCCTTACGGCTGGCCACGGTCTCGGCCTTGGTGTGGGCCGACACGGCAGCGTCCACGGCCACCTGCGCGAAGTTGCGCGGCAGCTCGCCCTTGACGCGGCGGGTGAATTCCCGGGCCAGCTCAGGGAAGGCTTCCTTGTAGGCCTTGAATTTCTCGTTCCACTCGGCCTCGACGGCCTTGCCGGCGGCCTTGGCATCCCAGGCGGCGTACACCTCCCTGGGAATCTGGAACGGCTCGTGCGTCCAGCCCAGCGCCTCGCGCGTGAGACGGATCTCTTCTGCGCCCAGAGGCTCACCGTGGGCCTTGGCGGTGTTGGCACGGTTGGGGCTGCCCTTGCCGATGCTGGTCTTGCAGCAGATCAGCGTGGGGCGATCGGTGCTCTGCTTGGCCTGCGCGATGGCAGCATCCACCGCGTCCACATCGTGGCCGTCCACGCCACGGATCACGTTCCAGCCATAGGCCTCGAAGCGCTTGGGCGTGTCATCCACGAACCAGGGCGCGACCTGACCGTCGATGGAGATGCCGTTGTCGTCGTACAGCGCGATCAGCTTGCCCAGCTTCCAGGCACCAGCCAGCGCGGCGGCCTCGTGCGAGATGCCTTCCATCAGGCAGCCATCGCCCAGGAACACGTAGGTGCGGTGATCGACGATCTCATGACCCGGGCGGTTGAACTCGGCGGCCAGCAGCTTTTCGGCCAGCGCCATGCCCACCGCGTTGGTGATGCCCTGACCCAGCGGGCCGGTGGTGGTCTCGACGCCCGGCGTCACGCCCACTTCGGGGTGACCGGCTGTCTTGCTGTGCAGCTGGCGGAAGTTGCGCAGTTCCTCGATCGGCAGCTTGTAGCCGGTCAGGTGCAGCAGCGCGTAGATCAGCATCGAGCCGTGGCCGTTGGAGAGCACGAAGCGGTCACGGTCGGCCCACTGGGGGTTGGCGGGGTTGTGACGCAGGTGGCGGCCCCACAGCGCGACGGCCATGTCGGCCATGCCCATCGGCGCGCCGGGGTGGCCGGAATTGGCGGCCTGGACGGCATCCATGGCCAGGGCGCGGATGGCGTTGGCCTGGATCTGGGGCGTGACGGCAGCGGGCGCTGCAACGGGGGCGTTGGAGAGGGCGTCGGACATGGGCGAAGAACGTGGATGAGGGTGACGCCGGGGCGCCAAACCCGTGATTTTATCGGGCGGGGGCCTATCTGGGGTTTTGCGATGGCCTGATGAATAATGGGGCAATGGCACCGAAGCGATCTCCCACGCCATCCACCGCCCCTGTCGCGACGGCCCTGCCGGCCATGGTGCTGGCCGCCGGCCGGGGCGAGCGCATGCGCCCGCTGACCGACCACACGCCCAAGCCGCTGCTGCCTGTCAGGGGCAAACCGCTCATGCGCTGGCCGCTGGACGCGCTGCGTGCGAGCGGCCACCGCCACTTCGTTGTCAACACCGCCTGGCTGGGCGAGCAGATCCCGGAAGCGCTCAAGGCATGGGCCACCGAGGCCCCGGACACTGAGCTGCAGTTCTCGCACGAGGAGCAGGACTTCGGTTACGCGCTGGAAACCGCGGGCGGCATCGCGCGCGCGCTGCCCCTGCTGGGCGAAGCCTTCTGGGTGCTGGCCGGCGACGTGTTCGCGCCCGACTTCGTCTTTTCCAGCGAGGCCGAATCGCGCTTCCTGGCCGGCCGCACGCTGGCGCACCTGTGGCTGGTGCCGAACCCGCCGCACAACCCCAAGGGCGACTTCGGGCTCTCACCCGAGGGGCTGGCGACCAACATCGTCGACGGCGACGGTCCTCGCTGGACCTTCAGCACCATCGCGCTGTACCGGCGCGAGCTGTTCGAATCCCCATGGTGCGAGATCCTGCCGGGCAACCCGCAGGGCACGGCCGCACCGCTGGCGCCACTGCTGCGCCGGGCCATGGAGGCCGGCATGGTCAGCGCCGAGGTCTACACCGGCGCCTGGACCGACGTGGGCACGCCCGAGCGGCTTGCGCAGCTCAACCTCGGCTGATGAGCTCCCGCGCTCTCAGAGCGCCAGCACGATGCGCCGGCAGCCGGCCGAGGCACGCGAGCAGCAGGCCATCATCTTGCGGTTCTCCTGCCGCTCGGAGCGGGTGAGCACCACGTCGCGGTGGTCGATGTCGCCTTCGATCACATGCACCTCGCAGGAGCCGCACAGGCCTTCGCCGCAGTCGCTGGGCACGTCCACGTTGGCCGCGCGCAGCGTGTCGAGCAGGGTCTGCGTGGGCGGCACCTGCAGGGTCAGCCCCGAGTCCTTGAGCTCGACCTCGAAGGCCTGCTCCTTGTCCGGGTCAAGTCCGCCCTGGGCCAGGTGGAAATGCTCGACGCGCAGCGCGTCCTCGGGCCAGCCAGCATCGGCACACACCGTCTCCAGCGCGGCCAGCAGGCGCTCGGGTCCACAGGCGTAGATCTGCACGCCATCCTGCGGTTGGGCCAGCAGCGCCGCATAGTCGGCACGGCCACCTTCCTGCGCGATGTGCGCGTGCAGCGCGGCGCCGTGCTCGGCGCGCAGCTCCTCCAAGTAGGCCATGGTCGAGCGCGCGCAGCCGCTGTAATGCAGCTCGTAGGGAATGCCCAGCGCCTTGGCGCGGCGCGCCATGGTCATGACCGGGGTGATGCCGATACCGCCGGCGATGAAGATGGCGCGCGGGCACTGCTCGTCGAAGCGGAAGTGGTTGCGCGGCCCCTTCACCTCCAGCCGGTCACCTTCCCGCAGTGCATCGTGCACCCAGGCCGAGCCGCCCCGGCTGTCGGGATCGCGCAGCACGGCGATGACGAGCCGGTCCGGCGCGGACGGGTCACCGCACAGCGAATACTGGCGCGAAAGGCCCGTCTCGCCGCAGCGGATGTCGATGTGGGCGCCGGGCTGCCAGCGCGGCACGGGCCTTCCATCGGGCGTGGACAGGCTCACTTCGCGCACGCCGTCGGCAACGCTTCGCACCTGCGTGACCACCATCGGGCGCGAGACCGTCGAACGCGTCGATTCGCCGATGCGCACCGGCTGCACGCGCTGCAGGATGGACGGATCGCGGCGCTCGGGGTTCTGCGCCGGATCCCATTCGACCCACAGGTGCTCCGGCCCGCGGAAGGACATGTTCGAGAGGTAGTGGAACTCCTGCTGGCGCAGGCGCATGTGCGGCAGACGCTTGGTCAGCTCCTCCAGGAATATCTGCAGCTCCATGCGCGCGAGGTTCTTGCCCATGCACTGGTGCGCGCCGTAACCGAAGGAAAGATGGTCGCCCGCGTTGTCGCGGCGGATGTCCAGCAGGTCGGCATCGGGGAAGTGCCGCTCGTCGCAGTTGCCCGAGGCCATCACCATCAGGATCTTCGAGCCGGCCGGCAGCGGCACGCCACCCACGGTCACGTCCTTGAGGGCCACGCGGCGCCACGCGATGATGGAGCCGGACATGCGCAGGCACTCCTCGACCGCGTTCGGGATCAGCGACGGATCCTCGCACAGCTCGCGCCAGGCGCTCGGGTGCTGCAACAGCAGGCGCAGCGCGTTGGCGGTGGCATTGGCCGTGGTCTCGTGCGCGGCCACGATGCCGGCCATCATCATCGAGTGCAGGTAGGAGTCGGTCACCACGTCGGGGTGCTCGGCCTGCATGCGGATGCCGAACTTCATCCAGCCCGGCCCCGACGGGTCACGGCGCATCTTTTCCAGGATGCGGCCCGAGAGCTGCCAGAAGTTGCCCACGGCGTGCGCGACGCGCAGCTGCTCGGCCTCGTCCGGGCGTCCCCAGGTGTTGACGGTGTGCGCGATCGAGTAGCGCCGCAGCAAGGGCATGTCGTCCTCGTCCACCCCCAGGAAGTGCAGCGCGATGGTCAGCGGCACCTCCCACAGCATCTGGTCCACCAGGTCGGCCCGGCCGTCGTCGATGAAGCGGTCCACGTATTCGCGCGCCAGCCGCCGCACCATGGGCTCGTGGTGCCTGAGCGCCGCCGGGGTGAAGGGCTCCAGCAGCAGGCGCCGCCGCGCCATGTGCGCGGGCTCGTCCTCGTTCACCAGCGTGCGCGCCATCGCGTAGTCGTACGACTGGAGCACCGACTGCACGGCCTCGGACGGCGGCGTGATCTTCTCCAATGCGTTGGACGGGCTGAAGCTGCCGTGGTCGCGGAACACCTCCTTGATGTCGTCGTAGCGCGTGACCACCCAGTAGCCCAGCTCGGGGCTGAAGAACACCGGCTCCTGCTCACGCGCCCAGCGCAGGTAGCCGGGCGGGTCCTGCAGGTAGGCTTCCTCGAACGGGTTGAAGGCCGCGGCGCCCGCGCTCACGGGGCACCCCGGGCCACCGGCCTGGCCTGCGGAGTGGACGGGACAAACGGCGGGGGAGACGGTCGTGTTCATGGTCGGCATCGGAAAAACAGGGGCGTCGCGGACGGCGACGAATCAATTTGCGTAAATATATTACGCAAAGCGTAAGTGTCAATCCGGCCGAACCGCAACCCGGCTCAGGGGCTCCAGCCCATGGCCTCGCTGATGGTGGCCGCCTCGCGCATCAGTTCCGGACAGATCCGCCCCCCCGGGCGGGTGTCGAAGCCCGTGCTCGCGCCCAGCGCCGTCAGCACCGCCACCACCTTGCCCGAGGCATCGAAGATCGGTGCGGCGATGGCGCTGATGCCCGCCAGCAGCATGTCGTGGACGATGGCGCAGCCTTGCTCGCGCACCTGGCGGCACAGACGCTCCACCGGATCGGGGCCGGCCAGCAGGGCGCGCTGCTCCCCGGGCGCGTTGGCGTACTCCTCGCCCGCCTGTTCCCGCCCGCGCGTGTCGTCGGCAAAGGCCAGGAACACCTGGCCGGCGGCCGACCACAACATGGGCAGCACCGAACCGGCGCGGATGTTGACGGTCACCGGAAGCGACGGCTCCTCGATGCGCAGCACCGTCGGCCCCTTGTTGCCCATCACGGCGATGAAGCAGGTCACCTCCAACTGCTCGCGCAAGCGCACCAGCGCGCTTTCGCCAAGGCGGATCGGATCGCACTGTCGCAGCGCGGCCAGACCGATGCGCACCGCGGCCGGGCCGAGCTGGTAGTGCTGCGTGGCGGCGTGCTGCACCACCATTTCCTCCTGCACGAGACTGAGCAGGTAGCGGTGGACCTTGGCGGTGCTTTCGTTCACGGCCTGGGCGATCGCCGTCAGGCTGGCGGAGCCGCCGAGGGCGGCCAGTGCCTTGAGGATGCCCATACCGGTTTCAGCCGACTGCACGCGTTGCCGGCGGTTGGTGGCGCGGGGGGTCTTGGTAACCATGGTCCGAGTATCCCGGATGACGGGGTTAGGGTTTGAACGCATGCCAAATTTACGCAAAGCGGAGTGGATTTACGCGCTTTACCCCATTCTGACAGGAGACTGCCGATGATCCAACGCCGTCATCTCACCGGCCTGCTGGCCCTTTCGCTTCTCGCTGGCGCCGCCGGCACCGCCCTTGCGCAGGGCTACCCGTCCAAGAGCATCCGCTGGGTGGTGCCCTACCCGGCCGGCGGCGGCTCCGACTTCCTCGCCCGCACCATCGGCCAGCAGCTGTCGACCCAGATCGGCCAGACCGTGGTGATCGAGAACAAGCCTGGCGGCAACACCGCGATCGGCGCCGTGGACGTGGCACGCTCTCCCGCCGACGGTTACACCATCCTGTCCGCCGACAACGGCACGATGGTGAACAACTCGGCGCTGTATTCGAAGCTGGCCTACGACCCTGCCAAGGACCTGACGCCCGTCACGCTGATGGGCATCTTCCCGATGATCCTGGTGGTCGGCCCCGGCTTCGACGTCAAGGACGCCAAGGAATTCATCAGCAAGGTCAAGACCCAGCCCGGCGCGGTCAACTACGGCTCGGCCGGTGCCGGCAGCCCGCACCATCTGGCGATGGAACTGCTCAAGGACCGCGCGGGCCTGCACCTGGTGCACATCCCCTACCGTGGCGCGGCTCCCGCACTGGCCGACCTGGCCGGTGGCCAGGTGGGCGCGATGATGGTGGACCTGGCCGCTGGCGCCGGTTTCATCAAGGGCGGCAAGATCCGCCCCCTGGCCGTGGCCCACCCGACCCGTCTGGCACAGCTGCCCGACGTGCCGACCTTCGCCGAACTGGGCATGCCCGAGGTGGAGGCCGCCGCCCAGGTCGGCATCGTGGCGCCCGCCGGCACGCCGGCCGACGCGGTCAACGCGCTGCAGCGCCAGGTGGCCGCCGTCATCCAGCAGCCAGCCATCCGCCAGAAGCTGATCGATTTCGGCATCGAGCCCGTGGCCAGCACGCCCAAGGCCTACGCCGACCTGATCAGCACCGAGACCGTGCGCTGGCACCAGCTCATCAAGGCCAAGAAGATCACGCTCGACTGATCTGTCCGAAGCCCGCCGCCCTCACCGGGCGGCTCCAACACGCAAACACCCTCCGGCGCCGCGTTGCACGGAGGGTGTTTTCCTTGCTGGCACGGCGTCCCGGCCTCAGACCGGGCAGCGCGTGCTCATTTCTTTTCCAGCCAGCTCAGCAGGGCCAGCAGCCGCTGCTGCGGGTTCATGTCGAAATCCTTGAGACCCAGCGCGGCCAGCGACTGCGCACCCGGCTCCGTCGCACTCAGTTCCTTCAGACCTGCGCGCAGCGCTTCCACTTTGGCCGCCGAGATGCGCTTGCCCGCGATCAGGGGCAGATAGGGTTGCGGCCGGCTTTCAAGCAATACCTTCAGCCCCTCTGCGTCGAGCCGCCGGGCCACCCCGGAATAGGACGCCACACCGCCGGCCACCGCCAGGTGGTTGGTCAGCGAGAACGGGATGACCGCCTGCTCGCGCACATAGTGCACGCGCTCGGGGCGGATGCCCTGGTCGCGCAGCTCGGCCAGGCAGAACTTGGTCATGTAGGCCGACTCCTCGGGCAGGATGAAGGTCTTGCCGTTGAGCTCGGCCAGCGAGCGGTAGGGTGCGTCCTTGCGCACCACGATCAGGCAGTGCCCGTCGGGCCGCGTGGCGCTGACCGCCTGGTAGCCGTAGTCCCGGATGCCGCGCGCGGGGTAGTCGCTCGGCCGCGCCATCACCAGGTCGAAGCGGCCCTCGCGCATGCCGGCCTCCAGCGCCTTGAAGTCGCGCACATAACGCACGCTGACCTTGTCGCCGAGCGCCTTTTCCATCACGTCCACCAGCGCCTTGTACTTGGTGGCCATCTGGGCATCGGTGATGGACGCGCCGCCGCCCGAGGTGCCCTCGCTGACAGCGAACAGCAGCTCCGCCTGCGCCAGACAGGGCAGAACGGCCGCCAGCAGGCCGGACGCCACGGCACGCTTCCACCGTCGAACCCGCATCGTCGATGCTTTGAATTTCATAACTTCATGTATTGATATAACGCAAACTTTCAAATTATTAGCAATTGCGCATATAGAAATTCACACACCGGCGTGACAATCTCCAGACGGTCTGTTCCGCACGACGAATGCGCATCCGCTAAGCTGTGCACATGCAAGCCTCTGAACCCCACCTGCAGCGCCGCGCCCGCCTCGCGGCCCAGCTCGGCCCCGGCGGCATCGCCATCGTGCCCACCGCCCCCGAACGCACGCGCAACCGCGACAGCGACTACCTGTTCCGCGCCGACAGCTATTTCCTGTACCTGACCGGCTTCACCGAACCCAACGCCTGCCTGGTGATCACGGACGACGGGCGCAGCACGCTGTTCTGCCAGCCCAAGGACCTAGAGCGCGAGATCTGGGACGGCATCCGGCTCGGCCCCGCGGCCGCGCCGGCCGCGCTGGGGGTGGACGAGGCCTGGCCGATCGGCGAGCTCGACCAGCGCTTGCCGCGCCTGCTGGAAAACCGCAGCACCGTCTGGTATCCGTTCGCGACCCACCCCGGACTCGAAGGCCGCGTCGACGGCTGGCTGCAGAAGGTGCGCGCGCGCGTCCGCTTCGGCGCCCTGTGCCCCGAAAGCCAGCGCGACCTGTGCAGTCTGCTCGACGAGATGCGACTCATCAAGGACGCGCACGAGATCGCCATCATGAAGCGCGCCGCGCAGATCAGCGCGCAGGCCCACATCCGCGCCATGCAGCGCAGCGCGCGCATGATCCTTGCGGGCGAGGAGGTGCGCGAGTACCACCTCGACGCCGAGCTGCTGCACGAGTTCCGCCAGCACGGCTCGCAATATCCGGCCTACGGCTCCATCGTCGCGGCCGGTGCCAACGCCTGCGTGCTGCACTACCGCGCCGACGCCGCCCCGGTGCGCGACGGCGAGCTGGTGCTGATCGACGCCGGCTGCGAGCTTGACGGCTACGCCAGCGACATCACGCGCACCTTCCCGGCGGGCGGGCGCTTCACCGGTCCGCAGCGCGCGCTGTACGACCTGGTGCTGGCCAGCCAGGAAGCGGCCGTGGCCGCCACGCGCCCCGGTGCGCGCTTCAACGACCCTCATGAGGCCGCGGTGAACGTGCTCGCGCAGGGCATGCTCGACCTGGGCCTGCTGCGCAAGGACGACGTGGGCACGCTGGACGACGTGATCGCCAACCGTTCGTACTTCCGCTTCTACATGCACCGCACCGGCCACTGGCTGGGCCTGGACGTGCACGACTGCGGCAGTTACGTCGAGTCCACCGAGCTCGGCCAGGCCAGCGAGCGGCGCGATCCGCTCAGCGGCGAGCTGATCAAGGACCGCCCCAGCCGCATCCTGCGCCCCGGCATGGTCACGACCATCGAGCCGGGCATTTACGTCCGCCCGGCAGATGACGTGCCCGAGATCTACTGGAACATCGGCATCCGCATCGAGGACGACGCGGTGGTCACCGAAGACGGCTGCGAGCTCATCACGCGCGGCGTGCCGGTGCTGGCCGACGAGATCGAGCGGCTGATGCGGGACTGACGCGCCGGAACACAATAGCCCCATGAGCACCTCACCACCCGCCCCCTCCGTCCTGTGCCTGACCATGAACCCCTCGGTGGACCTGGCCACCGAGACCGAAGAAGTCGTGCCCACGCACAAGCTGCGCTGCAGCGAGACGCTGCACGACGCAGGAGGCGGAGGCATCAACGTGGCGCGCGTGCTGACGCCGCTGGGCGGCCGCTGCACCTCTGTCTGTCCGGCCGGTGGCCCGTCAGGTCACTGGCTGCGCACGCGCATGGCACAGGAAGGACTCGCGGCAACCTACCTGCCCATCGAACAGGAGACCCGCGTCAGCTTCACCGTGCGCGAGCAGCACTCCGGCGCCGAGTACCGCTTCGTCATGCCCGGCCCGCACCTGAGCGCTGGCGAATGGCAGGCCGCCCTGCGGCATCTGGAGCAACGGGACGATTTTCCCGACCTGCTGGTGGCCAGCGGCAGCCTGCCGCCGGGCGTGCCCGACGACTTCTATGCGCGCCTGTCCCGCCTGTGCCGTGAAAGGGGCGGCCGGCTGGTGCTTGACACGTCCGGCCCCGCACTCTCCGCCGCGCTGGCAGAAGGCGTGTGGCTGTTCAAGCCCAACCTGAAGGAACTTTCCGGCCTGCTGGACCGGCGGCTCGAATCCGCCGAGCAGTGGCAGGCCGCCGCGCGCGAGGTGGTGGACCAGGGCCGGGCCGAGGTCGTGGCCCTCACGCTCGGCCACCTCGGCGCCGTGCTCGCCACGCGCGAAGCCATGTGGAGCGCGCCCGCGCTGGACATCGCCGTCGCCAGCACCGTGGGCGCGGGTGACAGCTTCGTCGGCGGTCTGGTCTGGGCGCTGCAACGCGGCCTGCCGCTGCCCACCGCCTTCACCTGGGG
>JAEZLX010000137.1 GCA_023415035.1 Pseudomonadota bacterium
GCGTGGCCGCGGGCGAACCGCTGGAGATCGAACTGAGGCCCACCCAGCAGGCCATGGCCTTCGTGGCCCAGCCCATGGTGCTGGATCTGGCCTACGAGGACGAGCACCTGCTGGTGGTTCGCAAGCCGGCCGGGCTGGTGGTGCACCCGGCCGCGGGCAATTGGAGCGGCACGCTGCTCAACGGGTTGCTGGCCCACCACGGCGCAGCGGGCGGGCTGCCGCGCGCGGGCATCGTCCACCGGCTGGACAAGGATACCTCCGGCCTGATGCTGGTCGGCAAGAGTCGGCCGGCGGTGGACGAGCTGGTGCGCATGATTGCCGCCAGGGAAGTGCGACGACAGTACGTGGCGCTGGCGCATGGCCTGTGGCGGGGTGATCCGGAGCAGGACGTTGACCGTCCGATCGGACGCGATCCGCGCAACCGCCTGCGCATGGCGGTCGTCTCGGGTGGTAAACCGGCGCGCACCACCATCACCTGCCTGGACGGCAGTCGCGAGGCCACGCTGGCGGCCTGTCGCCTGCACACGGGGCGCACGCACCAGATCCGCGTTCACATGGCGGCGCTGGGTCACCCCCTGGTGGGGGATGTTCTGTACGGCGGCAAGCCGGCATGGGGCATGAACCGGCAGGCGCTGCATGCGGTCCGTCTTGAGCTCGCGCACCCGGTGACGGGTCATCCGCTGTCTTTTGCCTGGGATCCCCCGGCTGATCTGGCCGAGGCCATCGCTGCCGCAGGCCTCCGCTACAATGGGCCGGTTCCCGCCTGATCACCATGGGCGCCCGGCCGGCCCCCATGGCAGCCTCTCCACACACCTGATGCGATGAACACCACGGATGCCCGTCGCGTCCTCGAAACCGCGCTGATCTGTGCCCAGCAGCCCATGAGTCTGCGCGACATGGGCGTGCTGTTCGACGACGAGCTCTCTCCCGACACGATCAAGTCCCTGCTGGCCGAGTTGCAACAGGAATGGACCGGTCGTGGCGTGGAGCTGGTCAGGGTGGCCAGCGGCTGGCGGTTCCAGAGCCGGCCCGAGATGCGGCACTACCTGGATCGGCTGCACCCGGAAAAGCCGCCGCGCTACAGCCGTGCCACGATGGAGACACTGGCCATCATCGCCTATCGGCAGCCGGTCACGCGTGGCGACATGGAGGAGGTGCGCGGCGTCACGATCGCCTCCACCATCATCAAGCAGCTGGAGGACCGCGGATGGATCGAGGTGATCGGTCACCGCGAGACGGTGGGCCGTCCGGCGCTGTTTGCCACCACGCGGCAATTCCTTGACGATCTCGGTCTGGAGTCGCTGGACCAGCTGCCCCCGCTGGAGGGTGGCGATGTCCAGGAATCGGCGCTGGATCGCCTCGATTTCGAAGCGCTCAGCGCGTCGCTGCAACCGGCCGACGAATCCTCGTTGCCGTCCGCCGAAGAAGAACTTTCCCCCGAACAAGCCACACTCCCAGACCATGAATCCGGCGACCTCAACGACCCCACCTGCTGAACACACCCCCGACGGGGAGGAAGCGCTGCGCTTCGAGGAGGTCGTCAGTGGCGTCTTCGACGCCGAGCAGGAAGCGACACCAGCCGTTCCGGCCAAGCGCGTCCTGGCCCCGCAACCCGAATCGCCCAAGCTGCACAAGGTGCTGGCGCAGGCGGGCATGGGTTCGCGCCTGGAGATGGAGCAGATGATCTTGGAGGGGCGGATCTCGGTCAACGGTGAGCCGGCCCACATCGGCCAGCGCATCCAGCATGGCGACAGCGTCAAGATCAACGGCAAGCCGGTGCGCCTGCGCATCGCCCCACCGCCGCCGCGTGTGTTGGCGTATCACAAACCGGCCGGCGAGGTGGTGACGCACGACGACCCGCAGAACCGTCCAACCGTGTTCAAGCGCCTGCCCAGGCTGCCGCAGGGCAAGTGGCAGTCGGTGGGGCGTCTGGATCTGAACACCGAGGGCTTGCTGCTGTTAACCAACTCGGGCGAGCTGGCCAACCGCCTCATGCACCCGCGCTTCGGCCTGGAGCGCGAGTACGCCGTGCGTGTGCTGGGTGCCCTGTCGAACGAGGAAAAGCAGCGACTTCTCTCCGGCGTGCAGCTGGATGACGGCGTGGCGCAGTTCGGCACGATTGAGGACGGCGGTGGCGAGGGTGCCAACTGCTGGTACCGTGTCACTATCGGCGAAGGCCGTAACCGCGAGGTGCGGCGCATGTTCGAGGCCGTCGGTCATGCCGTCAGCCGCCTGATCCGCGTCCGCTACGGCGCAGTGGTCCTGCCGCGCGGGCTCAAGCGCGGCTTCTGGGTCGAGCTGCCGCCGCACGACGTGGCGCGCCTGGGTGCGGTGGCAGGGCTGCAGCCTGTCGTGCCGGCCGAGCGGGGCGGTGGCCGTCGCGTTGGCCGCAATGACCCGCGTAAGGGAGGTCCGCGTGGCGCGGGCGGGCCAGGGCGGGCGGGTGCCGGCGCGTCTCCTGCGGGTGGGCGTGGCGCGGGCCGTGCCGCCCCCGGGGCCAAGGCCGGCAACAAGCGCGCTCCGGACCCGATGAAGACTTCCTACGGCTACATTGGTCAGGATGCCCTGCAGCGCAAGCGCGAATACGAGGCCCGCAAGCCGGCCGGCGCTCGCCGCAAGAGCGGTCGCGGCAGCCGCTGACCCACCCGACGTTGTAGAATTGCAGGCTTTGCGGTCAGAAGCGCAAGGAACCTCTTTTCCCTAGACAATTCCAAGGAATATCATGGCCATCGAACGTACCCTGTCCATCATCAAGCCCGACGCCGTTGCCAAGAATGTCATCGGCCAGATCTACGCCCGCTTCGAGGCTGCCGGTCTGAAGATCGTGGCCGCCAAGATGGCCCATCTGTCCCGCGCCGAGGCCGAGCAGTTCTACGCCGTCCACAAGGAGCGCCCCTTCTTCAAGGATCTGGTGGACTTCATGGTGTCCGGCCCGGTCATGATCCAGGTTCTCGAGGGTGAAGGCGCCATCGCCAAGAACCGTGACCTGATGGGCGCCACCGACCCGAAGAAGGCTGCCCCCGGCACGATCCGCGCCGACTTCGCCGACAGCATCGACGCCAACGCCGTGCACGGCTCCGACGCTCCCGAAACCGCTGCCGTGGAAGTGGCGTTCTTCTTCCCCGGCATGAACATCTACTCGCGCTGAGCTGCGGCGCGCTGATCATGCCATGACGGTCAATCTGCTCGACTTCGATCTCGAGGGCTTGGCCGCCTTTTGCGAAAAGCTGGGCGAAAAGCGCTTCCGCGCCGTCCAGCTCTTCCGCTGGATCCATCAGAAAGGTGCATCCCGTTTCGACGAGATGACCGATCTCGCGCGCAGCCTGCGCGAGAAGCTTCCTTCCGTCTGCTCCATCACGCCGCTGTCCGTGCTCTCGCGCCAGGATTCGGCCGACGGCACCATCAAGTGGCTGTTCGACGTGGGCGACGGCAACGCCGTCGAGACGGTGTTCATTCCCGAAGATGACCGAGGCACGCTGTGCGTGTCATCGCAGGCCGGCTGCGCGGTCGGCTGCCGCTTCTGCTCCACCGGTCACCAGGGTTTTTCGCGCAACCTCACCACCGGCGAGATCCTTGCTCAGCTCTGGTATGCCGAGCATTACCTGCGCCAGCGCCTGAACAGCAAGGAGCGCGTGATCACCAATGTGGTGATGATGGGCATGGGCGAGCCGCTGCAGAACTACGGTGCGCTGGTGCCGGCCCTGAAGGTCATGCTTGATGATCACGCCTATGGCCTCTCGCGCCGGCGCGTGACGGTCTCGACCTCCGGCGTGGTGCCGATGATCGACCGGCTGGCCAAGGATTGTCCTGTGGCGCTGGCGGTGTCGCTGCACGCGCCCAACGACGATCTGCGCGACGGCCTGGTACCGCTCAACCGCAAGTACCCGATTGCGGAGCTGCTCGACGCCTGCCTGCGCTACCTGCCTGCGGCGCCGCGCGACTTCATCACCTTCGAATACTGCATGCTCGACGGTGTCAACGACCAGCCCGAACATGCGCAGCAGCTGCTGGCGCTGCTGCGCGGGCATGGCGGCACCGGCGTGCCCTGCAAGCTGAATCTCATTCCGTTCAACCCGTTCCCGGATTCCGGCCTGAAGTGCTCGCCGCGCAGCACCGTGCTGCGCTTCGGCCAGGCCCTGAACGAGGGCGGGATCGTCACCACCGTGCGCAAGACCCGGGGCGACGACATCGATGCCGCATGCGGCCAGCTGGCCGGTGACGTGCTCGACCGGACCAACGCGGCACGGCGCATGGCCAAGCTGCGGACGGACGGTGTCCATCTCGTCAAGGTGGTGGCACGCCCACCACAGACACATACCACCAAGGAGGAGTCGGCATGAGTTCTGTTTCGGGGTTCTCCGGCAAGGGATCCGGTGCGCGTCACCGGCACCTTGCGTACCTGGTCGGCGGTCTGGCACTGCTGGCCGCGCTCGCGGGCTGCGCGCAAGGGCCGTCCGCGGCGACCGGCAGCGGGTCCGGGACGGAGCCGCTGACCGAATCGGACGAGCCCGAAGCCCGCACGCGGGCCCGCCTGCGGGTGGAGCTGGCCACGGGTTATTTCGAGCAGGACAAACCGACCATCGCGCTGGACGAGATCAAGCAGGCCCTGGCGGCCGATCCCAACTACGCGCCGGCCTACGTGCTGAGGGGGCTGGTGTACATGCGGCTGAACGACAGCCGGCTGGCCGACGAGAGCTTCCGGCGCGCGCTGCAGCTGAGCCCGCGGGATCCGGACGCCCTGCACAACTATGGCTGGTTCCAGTGCCTGCAGGGGCGCCGCCCGCAGGCGATCGAGCTGTTCCAGCAGGCGCTGGCCAGCCCGGTCTACGGTGGCCAGGCCAAGACCCTCATGGCCAAGGGGATCTGTCAGGTCCAGATGGGACAGCTCGCCGAGGCCGAGGGCAGCTTTGCCCGTTCCTACGAGCTGGATGCGGCCAACCCGGTGACGGCCTACAACCTGGCCAATCTGCTGTACCGCCGGGGCGACTACGTGCGCGCTCAGTTCTACGCGCGCCGTCTGAACAATTCGGAGCAGGCCAATGCCGAGTCGCTGTGGCTGGGCGTGCTGATCGAGCGCCGCCTGGGTCAGGCCCAGGCCGCCGAACAGCTGGGCCAGCAACTGGTGCGCCGATTCCCGCAATCGCGCGAGGCGACTTCGTTCCAGAGAGGCATGTTCAATGACTGAGGCGGTGGTGCACGAGACGGCAGCGCCTGTGCGGTTGCGTCAGGCGCGCGAGGCCGCCGGCCTGCACGTGGCTGTCCTGGCGTCCGCGCTGAAGGTGCCCGTGCACAAGCTCGAGGCCCTGGAGGAGGGGCGGTACGACCTGCTGCCCGACCTGGTGTTTGCCCGCGCGCTGGCGTCCAGCGCATGCCGTCACCTGAAGATCGATCCGGGTCCCGTGCTCGACGAAATCCCGTCTCCCGGCGCGAGTACGCTGGGCGAGGTGCCCCGCGCCATCAGCGCGCCGTTCCGCGCATCCAAGGTGGATCTGGGCAGCAGCGCCGGCACCGGGACCGGTGGACTGAAGGTGGCTGGCTGGATCGCCGGTGTGCTGGTGGTGGCCGCGGCGGTGGTGATGCTGCTGCCGGAAGACCTCTCCTGGCTTGGCTGGTCCGGCAAGACCGGCGCGGCAACGCAGGCGGTGACACCTGCCGGAGAGGGCGCCGTGGTCGAGCCCGTGCTCCAGACCCTGCCGGTGCTGCCGGCAGCGACAGGCGAGGCGTCGCAGACGCCCAACAGTGGGGTCACGACGCCAGAGCCCGATCAGGCCCCTGCATCGCCCGAGTTGCCGGCGGCGGTTCAGGCAGGTGAAGCCGGTGCCGCGGCGCAGACGGGAGCCCCCGCGGCGGCCGAAGGCAGTGGCCTGCTGGTGCTGACCGCCAGGGGTGACTCCTGGGTCGAAGTGACCAATGGCAGCCGCGCGGTGGTGGTCCAGCGCATGATGAAGGCGGGCGACCGGCTTGAGTTTTCCAGCGCGCCGCCCTACAGCGTGATTCTCGGCCGCGCGGATCAGGTGGATGTGACTGTTCGCGGCAAGCCGTACGACGTGCTGCCGCTGGCCCGCAACAGCGTGGCCCGTTTCGAGGTGAAGTGAAATCATGGAAACCCGGGTAATCGACCGTGACCTGCCGGCAGTCGCGCAGCAGGCGCCCATCGCGCTGGGCGAGGCCGCCGCGCGCCGCAGCCTGCAGGGGGTCGTGGCCTGGGGTGACCACCGCGTCACGGTTGGCGGCAATGCGCCGGTGCGCGTGCAGTCCATGACCAACACGGACACGGCCGACGCGATTGCCACCGCCATCCAGGTCAAGGAGCTGGCACAGGCTGGCTCCGAGCTTGTTCGCATCACCGTCAACAATGACGAGGCGGCCAAGGCCGTGCCCTACATCCGCGAGCAGCTCGACCGCATGGGCGTGAACGTGCCCCTGATCGGCGACTTCCACTACAACGGCCACAAGCTGCTGAGCGAGCACCCGGCCTGCGCCGAGGCGCTGTCGAAGTACCGCATCAACCCCGGCAACGTCGGCAAGGGCGAGAAGGGCGACCGCCAGTTCGCCCAGATGATCGAGATCGCCGCCCGTCTGAACAAAGCCGTGCGCATTGGCGTCAACTGGGGGAGCCTGGACCAGGAGCTGCTGGCGCGCCTGATGGACGAAAACGCCGCCCGTGCCAGGCCCTGGGACACTCGCCAGGTGATGTACGAGGCACTCATCACCTCGGCTGTCGAATCCTCGCGCAAGGCCGAATCGCTTGGCTTGCCGCGCCAGCAGATCATGCTGTCGTGCAAGGTCAGCGGCGTGCAGGACCTCATCGCTGTCTATCAGGCGCTGGCGCAGCGCTGCGACAACCCGCTGCACCTGGGTCTGACGGAAGCCGGCATGGGCACCAAGGGCACGGTGGCTTCCACCGCGGCGCTGTCGGTGCTTTTGCAGCAGGGCATCGGCGACACCATCCGCGTCTCCCTCACGCCCCAGCCGGGCGAGGCGCGTACGCAGGAGGTGGTGGTCGCTTCCGAAATCCTGCAGGCGCTGGGCCTGCGCGTTTTCGTGCCCAGCGTCACGGCCTGCCCGGGCTGCGGGCGCACGACCAGCACCACCTTCCAGGAACTGGCCAAGCAAATCGATGACTTCCTGCGCGCCTCGATGCCCCTGTGGCGCTCCCGCTATCCCGGGGTCGAGGGGCTCAAGGTCGCCGTCATGGGCTGCATCGTCAACGGCCCCGGCGAGAGCAAGCATGCCGACATCGGCATCAGCCTGCCCGGCACCGGCGAGGCACCGGCCGCGCCCGTCTTCATCGACGGCCAGAAGGCCATGACCCTGCGCGGCGACAACATCGCCGCGGAGTTCCACCAGATCGTCGAGAACTACATTGGCAAGAGGTTCGGCGTCGAGCGTTGAGCGTTCGGCGTAACCGTTCGCTCGACACTCGACGCTCAACGCTCAACGAGAAAATGACCGAGAAAATCCGTGCCGTCAAAGGCATGAACGACATCCTGCCGCCGTCGGTGCCGCGCACCGAGAAGCTGCCGGATGGCGTGCTGTGGCAGTGGTTCGAGGACAGCGTGCGCACCGTGCTGGCACGCTATGGCTACCAGTACCTGCTGACCCCCATCGTCGAACCCACCGGCCTGTTCGTTCGCGGCCTGGGCGAGGTGACCGACATCGTCGAGAAGGAGATGTATTCCTTCACCGACAGCATGAACGGCGACAAGCTCACGCTGCGCCCCGAGGCCACCGCCGGCATCGTGCGCGCCATGGTCGAGCACAACGCCCTGTACAACGGACCGCTGCGCGTCTGGACGCTGGGTCCGATGTTCCGCCACGAGCGCCCGCAGAAGGGTCGCTACCGCCAGTTCCACCAGCTCGATGTCGAGGCCCTGGGCTTCGGCGGCCCCGACGTCGATGCCGAGATGATCCTCATGGTGCGCGCGCTGTGGCGCGAGCTGGGCCTGGTCGAGGGGCGCGACGTGCGCCTGGAGATCAACAGCCTGGGCCAGCCCGAGGAGCGCCGCGCCCACCGCGAGGCCCTGGTGCGGCACTTCGAGCAGCATGCGGACCTGCTGGACGAGGACGCGCGCAGGCGCCTGCACAGCAATCCGCTGCGCATCCTGGACACCAAGAACCCCGCCATGCAGCCGGTGGTCGAGGCCGCCCCCAAGCTGATGGAGTTCCTGGGCGAAGCCTCGCTCGCGCACTTCGACGCCGTGCGCGCCACGCTCGATGCCGTCGGCCTGGACTACCGCATCAACCCGCGGCTGGTGCGTGGCATGGACTACTACAACCTGACCGTGTTCGAGTGGGTGACCGACCAGCTCGGCTCGCAGGGCACGGTCTGCGGCGGCGGCCGCTACGATGGGCTGATGGCGCAGCTGGGCGGCAAGCCCGCGCCCGCCATCGGCTTCGGCCTGGGCATCGAGCGTTTGCTGCTGCTGCTGCAGGAGCTGGGCCTGAAGCCGGCCGACGCGGCGCCCGACGCCTATGCGGTCGTGCCGCCGGGCACGCCGCTGCCGCCGGTGATGGCGGTCCTGGAGGCGCTGCGCGCCGCGGGCGTGCGCGTGGTGCAGCACGCCGGCGGCGCCGATGGTCCCGGCAGCATGAAGTCGCAGTTCCGCAAGGCCGACGCCAGTGGCGCCCGCTACGCGCTGATCTTCGGCGCCGACGAGCTGGCGCGGGGCCAGGTGGCCGTGAAGCCGCTGCGTGCCGAGGGCGCGCAGGCGCTGCAGCCGTTGGCCGAGGCCGCGGCCTGGGCGGCCACCCTG